>CAZEMA010000030.1:0-24746 GCA_964513155.1 uncultured Anaerolineaceae bacterium | reverse complement strand
GTTGAGGGCTTCCTGGTCTCGAGCCCAGACCTGACGGCCTTCGGCGATGCCTACATGGCAGAGTTTGTGCCCACGTACCTGGAGATGTTCGGCACAGAGCCCATCAGCATCTTCCACGCCCATGCCTACGACGCCATTGGACTCCTGCTCACGAGGATCGAGCAAGTGGCCGTCGCGGACGAGGATGGGACCCTGCACATCGGCCGGCAGGCGCTGCGCGACGCCCTGTACGCCACGGTGGACTATCCGGGGTTGACCGGCGACCTGACCTGCAGCCCCACTGGCGACTGCGCCGATCCGGTGATCGCTGTCTACCGGTACCACTTTGTCGATGGTGCCGGCGTTTACCCGCCCGAGAGGATTTGGCCATAACCATAGCCACGGCCTGATCACTGAGCGGAGCTTGTCGGAGGGGCGGGGCCACCTCGCCCCTCCGCGGGCGCTTTCCACCCGCACACGGCAGGAGGAATGGCGATGCTTCGGACATTGAGGCAACGAACGACGTTCACCGACATCGTGATCTGGGCGATTGGCCTAGCGATTGCCATTGTTGTGGTCGTGGGCACGATCTCCACCCTTCGCTCCGGGAAGTACTCCGCGGAGACCTGGTTTGACCTATCCATCTCCGGGCTGGCACTCGGGGGCGTCTACGCGCTAATCGCCCTCGGCTACACGCTGGTCTACGGCATCCTGCGCATGATCAATTTCGCCCACAGCGAGGTGTTCATGGTCGGCCCGTTCACCGCCGTGTTCCTCGCCGAGGCGCTCAATCGGGCTGGTCTCCTCGAACGGAGCCCCATCCTCAGCCTTCTCCTGATCACGCTCCTCTCTGCAGCCGTGTCCTGTGTGATTGCCATCCTGCTCGAACGAATCGCCTACCGTCCCCTGCGCAAGGCGCCCCGGCTGGTACCTCTGATCACCGCCATCGGCGCCTCCTTCTTCCTGCAGTACACCTTTCGCGGTCTCTATGGTTCGGGAATCCGCGCCTATCCGGCGATCCCAATTCTCCAGGGTGCCTGGACATTGGGCACGCTCCGCGTTTTCAAGACCGATGTCGTCATTATCGTTTCGGCGCTGGTCATGATGCTGGTTCTGTACGCCGTCGTCCAGAAGACGAAGATGGGGAAAGCCATGCGCGCCGTCTCTGAGGACAAAGAGGTGGCGACGCTGATGGGCATCGACGTCGACCGCGTGATCGTCGTCACCTTTGCCCTGGGAGGCGCCGCGGCCGGGGTCGCCGGCATCCTCTACGCCCTCGCCTTTCCCATCGTCAACTTCTACATGGGGTTCACCCCCAGCATCAAGGCGTTCACGGCCGCGGTCCTGGGGGGCATCGGGAGCGTCCCCGGCGCCTTCGTCGGCGGGATGGTGCTCGGCGTGGTCGAGTCGTTGGGCCCCAACCTCTTCCTGGACGGCCTGGGCATCCCTTCGCCCAACATGTTGAAGGACATGCTGGCATTCATCATCCTGGTCTTCATCCTCATCTTCCGCCCGACTGGCATCCTCGGCGAAGCCCTCACCCAGGCCAAGGCCTAAGGAGGTCGGCATGAATCGCACCACCGCGCTGAACTGGAGACAGGTGCTGAATGCTGGCCTCGTCGCCGGAATCACTGCTTTGCTGCTTGCACTCGTGGGGATGGCGGAGGCATTCGCCGAGCGAGACATCATCTACCGGGTGATCCCGATGGGGCAGATTCTGCTCCTGGCGCCGCCGTTCGTGTTCGGGGTGATCACTGCCCAGCGCTCCGCGGCAGCGCCCACCTGGGCGAGACTTCTCGCCGGGCTTGTCTCGGGGCTGCTGTGCGGTGCAATCCTCGTCGCCCTGCTGCTCGTCGGCCAGGTCGTCAACCTGCGAGCCATGTTCATCAATGCCTCCCCCGGCCTCTATCAGCTGTTGACCTACGGGAACGAACTCCTTCCAGGATCGCTCCTGCGTCTCCTGCTCTCCTTGGTGGCGGGCTTGCTCGGCGCAGGCGTCGCCACCCTGTCGGCGCGCCTTCGGAACGCGATCCTGCAGGCGTTGGTCTGGATGGTTCTGCTCGGCCTGTTGCGGGACTTGATGGTCATCGTCGTCGATCGTTGGGGGCTAGTCAGGCCCGTGTTCCGCTGGATCTTCGCGGTTCGTGGCCTGGCTCCAATGGGAGCGGTCGCGGTCTTCACGTTGTTGGGCCTCCTGGTCTACTGGCGCGGGGGGACCCGGGCCGCTCCTAAGACCACGCGAACGCCCCGCCGGCAGTTGGCGGTCCGCTGGGCGACGATCGGTTTTGTCGTCACCGTGCTCCTCCTCCTCCCGCCGGTCCTGGGCACGTTCTTCAGCGAAGTGCTTGACAATGTGGCCCTCTACATCCTGATGGGTCTGGGGCTTAACATCGTCGTTGGCTTTGCTGGCCTTCTCGATCTCGGGTACGTGGCCTTCTATGCCATCGGCGCCTATACGATGGGTGTCCTGACCTCGCCCTCCCTCGGGTTCTTCAACCTCACCTGGTGGCAGGCGCTGCCCTTCGCTCTGGTGGTCTCGGCCTTCGCTGGCTTGATCCTCGGCCTGCCCGTTCTCAAGATGCGCGGCGACTACCTGGCGATCGTCACCCTTGGCTTCGGGGAGATCGTTCGCCTGCTGGCACTTTCCGACTGGCTGCGGCCCTGGTTGGGAGGCTCACAAGGCATTCAGCTCATTCGGCAGCCACAAATCGGGTCGTTCGTCATCGGCAACCAGATGCAGCTTTACTACCTCTTCCTCGCCGGCTGTGGCCTGGTGGGCTTTGTCGCCTGGCGCCTCAAGGACTCCCGCATTGGCCGAGCCTGGATGGCCATCCGCGAGGATGAGGATGTCGCCGTCGCCATGGGGATCCCGCCTGTTGCCACCAAGCTGATGGCTTTCGCCGTCGGGGCGACCTTCTCGGGACTCGGCGGGACCATCTTTGCCGCCAAGCTGACCTCCGTCTACGCGCACAGCATGAACTTCCTGGTCTCGATCAACGTGCTGTCGCTGATCATCATCGGCGGCATGGGCAGCATCCCCGGGGTCATCGTCGGCGCCTTGGCGCTGATCGGCCTGCCCGAGCTCCTGCGCGAGTTCGCCGAATTCCGCTACCTGGTATACGGCGCGGTTCTCGTGGCCGTGATGCTCATCCGACCGGAGGGCCTGTGGCCGGAGGCGAGGCGCCGCCTTGAATTGCACAGAGATGAGGTGATTGCCGCAGCCGCGGGGGACACACCTGCCCTCGAGACCGCCGGGAAATAGGAGGGACCAGAGAGATGGCCATCCTGACTGCGAAGAAAGTTGTCAAACGTTTCGGCGGGCTGGAGGCGCTGCGCGACGTCGACCTCGAGGTGCGCGAGCAATCCATCCAGAGCATCATCGGCCCCAACGGCGCTGGCAAGACGACCTTCTTCAACTGCGTGACCGGCTTCTACAACGTCGACGGGGGCGAGTTGTACCTGGGCGACCGCCTGCTCAACGGGTTCTCGCCCGACCGGATCACCCGCTTCGGCATCGCCCGCACCTATCAGAACATCCGCCTCTTCCGGAATATGACCACCCTGGAGAACATCCTGGTCGGTCAGCATACGCACCTGCACGCCGGGCTTCTTGGGAGCATCCTGCGCAATCGAGGGACGCGCAAGGAGGAGGAGGAAGCTGTCGAGGAATCCCGCCGCCTGCTCCGGATTATGGGACTCGCCGGCCAGGGCGACATGCTGGCGGTGAACCTGCCCTACGGCAGCCAGCGCCGGCTCGAGATCGCTCGGGCGCTGGCCACGAAACCCAAGCTCTTGCTCCTCGACGAGCCCACGGCGGGCATGAATCCCAGCGAAACGCAGGCGATGATGGACCTGATCCGCAGGTTGCGCGATGAGATCGGAATCACCGTCTTGCTCATCGAGCACCAGATGCGCGTCGTCATGGGCATCTCTGAGCTGATCACCGTCCTGGACTACGGGGTGAAGATCTGTGAGGGCACGCCTCTGCACGTCCAGAGGGAGCCGTGCGTCATCGAAGCCTATCTGGGACGTGGCAGCATCCAGACGACCCTGGGATCATCTGGGCCGGCCAGCCACGTCGAGCCCCAGCCGGGCACCACGGCCTGAGAGAGGGAAACGCATGGCACTCCTCGAGGTCGAAAACGTCCATTCCTACTACGGGCACATCCACGCCCTCAAAGGCATCAGCCTCTCCGTCGAAAAGGGGGAGATCGTCACGCTGATCGGCGTCAACGGGGCCGGCAAGAGCACGACGCTCAAGACGATCAGCGGCGTGCTCCGTCCGCGGGAAGGCGCCATCCGTTTGGCGGGGGAGGATCTGCGAGCCTACAAGCCACACGAGATCGTCGCCAAAGGGGTTGTGCAGGTGCCGGAGGGGCGTCGGGTCTTCGGACGGCTCACGGTGACCGAGAACCTCGAGATGGGCGCCTTCTCCCGCAACGACCGTAAGGGCATCGCCCAGAGCATGGAGCGCGTCTTCACCCTGCTGCCCCGGTTGAAGGAACGCCGCACCCAACTCGCTGGGACGCTCAGCGGCGGCGAGCAGCAGATGCTGGCCACCGGGCGGGCCCTGATGACCGATCCGAAGGTACTTCTCCTGGATGAGCCCTCGATGGGGCTGGCTCCGGTCCTGGTGGACAGCATCTTCGACACCATTCAGGAGCTCCACCGGGCGGGCGCCACCATCCTGCTGGTTGAGCAGAACGCCCGGGTCGCCCTCCAGGTGGCCGATCGGGGCTACGTCCTGCAAACCGGCGAGATCGTGCTCAGCGATTCTGCCGAGTCCCTTCGGAACAACCCCATGGTTCAGAAAGCGTACCTGGGGATCACCTAGCGCCGGGCCCAGATGCGGCAAAGAATGGGGGGATCCCCAGGAAGCGCCGTTGCCTGCTGTCCTGTGCTTGCGAGTCTGCCCCCCAGGTCGTTGTGCCTGAGCTTCCCCTCTGGCGGGCTGCCGCACGGTTGCCGCCTGGTATTAGGAGCGTGATGGAAGAGCCTCGGTACCCAAGAGGAATTCGTATGTCTGGTGGTTGGGGCTCCGTCCCAACCACCGAAGATACCGTTCTCTCCTCCGCGCAGGCCGCCTTTTCATCACCCTAGGGCGGGCCCCGCGCCTGGCCCTCGCCGCTTCGAGAAGACGCCGATGCCCCCCGAGTTGCCTGCTTCCGCCGACGTGGTGGTCATTGGCGGAGGCGTCATGGGCGCCAGCACGGCCTATCACCTCGCCCAAGCGGGCGCGGGCAGGGTCTTGCTGCTGGAGCGTGATTCCTACTTCGGGCAGGGCGCCACCGGGCGCTGCGCAGGCGGTGTGCGGTATCAGTTCGCCACCGAAGTCAACGTCCGCCTCTCCATTGCCAGCCTGGCGATGCTCGAGCGGTTCCCCGAGGAGATCGGCCGAGACTGCCTGTACCGCAAATGTGGCTACCTGTTCGTCCTCACACGCCCCGAGGATGTCCAGGCCTTCGAACAGAATGTCACACTGCAGCGACGGGCGGGAGTCGCCACGGAATGGTGGCCAGGCGATGCGGTCCGCAGCCGGCTGCCACTGATGCGGTTTCCTGATGCTCTTGCAGGGACCTATCACGCCAAGGATGGCCTGGCCGACCCCAACAGCGTGGTCATGGGGTACCTGCAGCGGGCGCGCGAGCTGGGGGCACGCGCCATCAGCGACGCCGAGGTCGTCGGGATCGATATCGATGGCCACCGCGTTGCCGCCGTGCGCACACGAGATTCGCGCATCGCCTGCGGCGCGGTGGTCAACGCAGCGGGCCCCTGGATAGGATTGGTGGGAAAGATGGTCGGCCTTGACATCCCCGTCACCCCGGTGCGCCGGCAGATGGTCACCACCACCCCCATCCCCGAACTACCCGCGGATTTCCCCTTCGTCATTGACTTCGCCCAGTCGCTGTACTTCCATCGCGAAGGCGAAGGGATCCTGACCGGTATGTCGAATCCCGGGGAGAAGCCGGGTTTCGATCAGCGAATCGACGAGGCCTGGGAGATCATGGCTCTGGAAGCGGCCGCGGACCGAATGCCGATCCTCGAGGGGACGGGAAGATTGACCGGCTGGGCCGGGCTCTACGAGGTCACACCGGATGCCCATCCGATCTTTGGGGCGACCCCGGTCGAGGGCTTCTGGTTGGTGGGCGGCTTCTCCGGTCACGGATTCATGCACGGCCCCATCGCTGGAAAGCTCATGGCCGAATTCGTCCTGGAGGGACAGGCGCATTCGGTCGATGTCTCCGCCCTGGACCTGGCGCGGTTCTCCACGGGACGGATGATCCGGGAGTACAACGTCGTCTGAGATGAACGCAGAGATCATCGCCATTGGCACTGAACTCCTCCTGGGCGAGATCGCCGACACCAACACGCGCGTCATCGCCCGCATGCTGCGCGATCTCGGGCTGGACCTCTTCCGCACCACGACTGTGGGCGACAACCTGGAACGAATCGCGGGGGCGGTGCGCGAGAGCCTCGCTCGCTCTCAGGTGGTCATCACGACCGGCGGCCTGGGCCCCACCGTGGACGATCCGACCCGGGAGGCGATCGCCGCCGCCATCAATGTGACGACTGAGTTCGTGCCGGAACTGTGGGAGCAGATCCAGGAACGCTTCGCGCAGTATGGGCGCGCCCCGACGGAGAACAATCGCCGCCAGGCCTTCGTTCCAGCCGGCGCGATCCCGATCAGTAATCCGGTCGGCACCGCCCCCGCCTTCATCGTCGAGACCGATGGACAGAGCATCATCAGCCTGCCTGGCGTCCCCGGCGAGATGGCGGTCCTCCTCGAGCAAGCCGTCGTCCCCTACTTGCGGCGCCGGTTCGACCTGCGGAGCGTGATCCGGACCCGCGTGATTCATACCGCCGGCACGGGGGAATCCAAGGTTGATGACCTGATCCAGGACCTGGAGCAGCTCAGCAACCCCACCGTCGGACTTGCCGCCCATGGCGGCCGGGTGGACGTCCGGATTGCCGCCAAAGGTGAGGATCCGGCCGAACTCGACAGGGCGATCGGCGACCTCGAAACGGTCGTGCGCCAGCGGTTAGGCAAGTGCGTCTTCGGCGTCGACGAAGATACCCTGGAGGCTGCTGCCCTGCGCGCGACCGTCTCCCGAGGCTGGCGCCTGGTCAGCCTCGAGCGCGGCACAGGTGGCGCTCTCGCGGCTGCGCTCGGTTCTGCCGGCGCCGGCTACGCTGGAGGCGAGATCCTCCCGGATGCCTCGGACGAACAGGACATCGGGCATGCGCTGGCACGCCGTTGCCAGAGCGAGGAGGCGCAGGTGGGCCTCGCGCTTGACCTGGTTCAGGCGAGCCCGGGCAACCGCTTGATCGTGGTCTTGCGGACTCCCGATGGCGACGAGGTCGTGGAGCGCAAGTATGGGGGTCCGCCGGCAAACGCCCGGGAGACGGCGGTCAACCTTGCGCTGGAGCTGCTCCGCCGGCGTTGTTCTTGACAAGCCTCCGAGCGCCCCCTATAATCCCTCCCGCTCACATGTGCCGCACTGTGTGCGGGCACAGTGCAGGCAAGCGGGTGTCGCCAAGTGGTAAGGCAGTAGCTTCCCAAGCTACCATCCGTGGGTTCGAATCCCATCACCCGCTCCAGCCGAGGGAGGCGAGCCACCCTGCGATCGTATCGGGTGGCTCTTCGATTCCCCCTCCTCTCTGACCTCAGTCTATCATTGTGGCTGTCCCATGGCCCGCCCCACCCCCTGCAACATATCCTTAACGCTTCTGCCCGTCCGCTTTAGCTACAATGAAACGGCATGCTAGCTCCTCCAGGTGGACAAATGGCCTCTCCGCCGCGCACGATTCCGTGTGTCGAAGACAACCTGGATAACCGCATTCTCTTGCGTCGCATTCTGCGTGCGGAAGGCCATGTTGTGCTGGAAGCCTGCAATGCGGCCGAAACGCTCCGCGTGGTGTCGGGACAGCGTCGCGACCTGATCCTGGTCGATACCTCGCCGACACGCAAGACCGGCGGCACTGGGCCCGGACTGTCGATCTGCCGCCACCTGGCGGAATCGCACGATGGACGGATCTGGGTCGAGAGCCAACCCGGCAAGGGAAGCACATTCACCTTCCCCTTGCCCCTTGAGCCCGCGCCGGCCCGTATGGCGGACCTCGCCAGTCGTCCACTCATCCTGGCCGCCGACGACGACCCGGCGGTGCTCGACCAGTATCGTCAGCGCCTTGAGGTCGAAGGCTTTCGTGTCGAATCCTCCACCCGACCCAGGGAGATCCCCGCGCTAGCCAGGCAGCTCCGTCCCGCGGCCATTCTTCTGGATATGGTCACACCCGATCGCGACAGCTGGCAGGTCCTCAGCGCCCTGAAGTCCTCCCCGGATACTCTTGGCGTCCCCGTCCTTCTGGCCAGCCTCAACCGGGAACGACCGTGCGGCTTCAACCTCGGACCGGTCGACATCCTTTTCAAGCCGGTGAAGGAAGACAGCCTGGTCGCCGCCGCCCAGCGTCTGCTGCTGCCCAGCCAGACGCAGCCAATCGCCATTGGCGTCTCGCACCTGGCCGCTGAACGAGTCATGATCCGCGCCGCGCTGGAAGACCGCCTCGGCTGCCGCGTCCGCACCGCGCCCGATGCCCAGGCAGGCTGGGCAGCGGCGCTCGCAATCATCCCCCACCTGGTCATCATCGACCTGACCATCCCCGTCTTCGACGGGCTCCAGCTGCTGGAGGCTCTCAAGCGCGATCAGCGATCTCGGCCTGTGCCCGTGATCCTCCTCAGCTCCGCACCCTTCGCCGACGACCTGCGCAACGAGCTGACAAGACGCTCCGCCCTTCTCCTCCAGACCGCTACCCAGCCGGAGGCTGAGCTCCTGACCGAGGTTGTGCGCTGGCTGACAATACTCACCACCAAGAGGCAAGGCTAACCTCGACTCGATCGCATTGGGGAGACCCATGGCCTCAAACTTCGAGATCGAATGCCTGGACTGCGGATACCGAGCGCCCTATCACCCCACTTCCCTCGAATGCCCCCGCTGCGGCAGCAGTCTCGCCCCTGATCGGCCTCACCGCTCGGCTCTCTTTCCCGCCTCTCCTTGTTGGCTGGCGTCAAGCCAATCCGCGGGCTTTAGGCCTCGCTTCCCGGCCTGGCAGAGGTATTCGTCGTCTTCACAACGGCGCATCTGTAGCTGCCGGAATCCCTGACCGCAGCCAGTGGCCCTGAGGTGCCTTACTCTTCTTTGCCTTTCTACCTGCAAGGAGAGATAGGCGCAGACGGATGCCCCGACGCGGCAAGAGGTGACTCGATTGGCTGGCACCGCCTCCGGGCGACTCGCTCCTTCGCCCGCCGGCACAACCGTTCCCGGGCGAATGAACTCCAAGGCGGACCTCCTAGTCTCCGCCCTCCGCCAGCAGATAGCCTGCGCCCCGCACGGTCACGATCCAGTCGGGCGACGCTCCCACCCACAGCAGCTTGCGTCGAAGCCTGCTCACAACCGGCCGCACCATTGCCGCGGCTTCCCAAGACTCAACCCGATACCCCTGAACCCGCTCTACCAGCTCCCGGTAGCCGACCAAATGCCCCTGTCGATCCCATAGCGCCAGAAGCAGGCGCATCTCGGCTGGCGTGAGCTCCACCGAACGCTCTCGCCCCAGGAGACGCCTTCGTCCTACCTCCAGCCGGATCCCGCCCAGGATGACTTCTTCCTCACCCGCATGCAGCCCCCCCTCCTCAACGGCCGCTGCGGCCTGGGCTTTCCGAACGGCCTCTTCCTGCTCCCTCTGTTGATCCTGCCGCCTCTCTATGGCTCGCCGTACGCTCGCCAGGATTTCGCGGCTGCTCGTGGGCTTGAGAACGTAGTCATACGCGCCGTGACGCACCGCCTGGATTGCCGACTCGAGGGAACCATAGGCAGTGAAAACGATCACCTGCGTCTCGGGCGTGTCGCGCGCGCTGACCTCCAGCACGGCAAGACCATCCACTTCCGGCATCTTAAGGTCGAGGAGCATCACGTCGTAGGCCGACTCGCCCAGTCGTCGAATCGCCTCCCGGCCCCCGCTGGCCTCCTCCACCTCGAATCCCTCCAGACGAAGGATTTCCGCCAGCGTCTTCCGGCCGACGTCATCGTCGTCCACGACAAGCACTTGCCCGATCACGCCCCACCCTGCTCTGCCACGGGTAGCGCCACGCGGAAAGTGCTGCCCACCCCGGGGTCGCTTTCCACCTGGATGGAGCCGGCGTGCGCCGACACGATGCCGTAGCTGATGGCCAGCCCCAGGCCGGTGCCCCCGGCTTTCGAGGTGTAGAACGGCTCGAAGATGTGCTGCCGCTCCTCGTGGGAGATCCCCCGTCCGCTGTCTCGAAAGATCATCACCACGCGACCAGCAGCCGCCTCAGTCTGCAACAGAAGGCTCCCCCCCTCGGGCATGGCGTCGATGGCATTCAACACGAGGTTGAGGGCGACCTGTTGCAGCTGAAACGCCACGCCCCAGACTGGCGGCAGCTTCTCCGCCAGTTCGAGCGAGACCGAAATCCCTTTCGTTTGACACTGTGCGGCCGTCAACAGCGCCACGTCGCTGAGCACCCGATTGGGGTCCACGAGCTTCCGGTTCGCCGCTTCCGGACGGTAGAACTCGAGCATCTGGCGCACGATCCAGTCCAGTCGATCCAGCTCCTCGTTCGCCAGGCGCAGGTAGTCCTTCCGCTTGGATTCCTCCAGCTCATCCCGGCCGGCCAGGTCCAAACAGTTGCGCAGTGACTGCAGGGGGTTGTTCACTTCGTGGGCAATCGAAGCCGTCAGACGGCCGATGGCCGCCAGCTTCTCCGTCTGCACAAGGCGCTCTTGGGACCGCTCCACTTCCCGCACATGCGCCCGCAGGGCACCGTAGAGCCGGGCATTCTCGAGCGCCACAGCCGCCTGCCGTGCCAAGAGCAGAAGCAGCTCCTGCTCGCTCTCCGCGAAAGGAAGACGCCCGTGCTGCCGCGCGGCCAGAACGAGATACGCCCCCTGGGCTCGCCGAACGGGAACACAGACCACAGCCGCAAGGCGCCTGTCCGCCAGCCACCGCCAGGCTGCGGGTGCAAGCCCCGCACTATCCAGGCTCCAATGGATGACCGCCAGACGTTCCGCGGCCATGCCCACCGGGGTCTCCTTGTCACCCGCGCTGCCCTCCAGGATCTCTCCGGCCGAGGCCAGCAGCCGCTGCTCCGGCTTCGCCTCCTCGCATAGGAACAACTGCGCCGTCTGGCTATCCATCTGGGCGCGCACCGCGTTCACCACCCGAGAGGCCAGGTTTGACTCCTCCGTCTCGGAGAAGAGCGTTTCCGTGAGATCGAAGAGCGGCTGGAGTGCCCGGCTGCGTGCCGCATCCCTCCTTGCCCGGCTGGTCTCAAGCGCCTGCTGGACCTGGCGCAGCATGGCCTCGTTCGATTCGAACGGCTTGAGCACGAGCCCAGCCGCACCCTCCTCAAGCGCCCGGACGGCAGTCTCCACCGTCCCATACCCCGTCATGATCACAACAGCCATGTCGGGCTGCAGGGTGCGCGCTTGGCGGATCAACGCGAAACCATCGGACCCAGGAAGCCGCAGATCGACCAGCAACATGTCGAACGGGTGAGATTCGAGCAGGTGGAGTGCCTGCTCAGCGGACTCCGCCGAGGACACCTCGAATCCAGCTTTGTGCAGAAGCCGGCTGCAGAGGGCAACCACCTCCGCCTCGTCATCCACGACCAGGGCCCGCTCGCCGCTCATGCGGATCTCTCCTGCTGGCCAACGCGTGCTTGCCCGGCGCGACTGGCCGGAACTGGGGAGGATTATAGAGCCGATGCCCTCCCCTGGGGAGACGGCGTTCATGCCAGCGCTATGTCCGTCCCCCCCGCGCTGAAGCCATTGGCCGGGGCATGGCCTCGGCTCCGGCCCCGGCGGCCTCCAGGATCGGCTCTGGCCCCCAATCGGCTCCGAATTCCGGGACCTTCCTGTGCTATACTCCTGCCCCAGGGAGTCGTTCTCGCAAATTCCCCGGAGGGGGCCCAACGTGCCGCGCCATTTTCTCTCTATTCACGACTACTCGCGCCAGGAACTGGAGGCCATGCTAGACCTCGCCGTTCGACTCAAGGCTGAGCGGCGGACCGGCGGCAATAGGCCGGTCCTGGCGGGCAAGGTCCTGGGCATGATCTTCCAGAAGCCCAGCCTGCGGACGCGCGTCTCGTTCGACATGGCGATGAGGCATCTCGGAGGCGACGCCCTCTACCTTTCCCCGGACGAGATTGGACTGGGGAAACGGGAATCGGTTGCCGACGTCAGCCGAGTCCTCTCCGGCTATGTCGATGCCATCATGGCGCGGGTTTTCGCCCACGCCCACATCCTCGAATTGGCGAAGTACGCTTCAGTTCCGGTCATCAACGGCTTGAGCGACTTCGATCACCCCTGCCAGGCCATGGCGGACGTGTTGACCATCAAAGAGCGCTTCGGCCGGCTGGAAGGCGTCAACCTCACTTACGTCGGTGACGGGAACAACGTTGCCGTGTCCCTCCTGTTTGCCGCCGTCCGCCTGGGGCTCAACTACACGATCGCCTCGCCCGAGGGATATGACCTGTCGGTGGACGTCCGCCAACGGGGCCAGGAAATGGCCAAGGAGACAGGGTCTCGGCTTCGTTTCCTGCGAGATCCTCACGAAGCCGTTCGCAACGCCCAGGTCGTCTATACGGACACCTGGACCAGCATGGGCCAGGAGGAGCAAGCCGAGCAGCGCAACAGAGTCTTCCCTCCTTATCAGGTGAACGGCAAGCTCGTCTCCGAGGCTGACCCCTCGGCGATCGTCATGCACTGCTTGCCCGCCCATCGCGGATTCGAGATCACTGACGAGGTCGCCGACGGACCGCACTCGGCCATCTTCCAGCAAGCTGAGAACCGTCTCCACGCGCAGAAGGCGATTCTGGTGACGCTGCTCACCTGACCTCGCCTCTCATATGCCCTTGGGAGCGTGCTGAAATGCCAACGCTAGGGGAGATGGATTGGCATATGCGGGGGCATGGGCTTCCCCCACACCCCACATGTGCCTGTTCCTCTTCTTCCGTTGGCCTTCTTCAGCAGCCTGTTAGGATCGTGCATGCCCAGCTCGCTTGACTTCATCGAGCTCGAACGGCAGTATGGCGCCAGGAACTATGCCCCACTCGACGTCGTCTTGTCGAGAGGCGAGGGCGTCTGGGTCTACGACGTCGAGGGACGGCGCTACCTGGATTGTCTGAGCGCCTACTCCGCCCTCAACCAGGGCCATTGCCACCCCCGTATCCTGCGCGCCATGAACGCCCAGGCGCAGCGCCTGACGATCACTTCCCGCGCCTTCTATAGCGACCAGCTTGGCCTGCTCTACCAGGAGCTGAGCGATCTGACGGGGTACGGCGTGACCCTGCCCATGAACAGCGGCGCGGAGGCAGTGGAAACGGCGATCAAGCTTGCCCGCAAGTGGGCCTACAAGGTCAAGAAGGTCCCGCAAGACCAGGCGGAGATCATCGCCTGCGCCGGCAACTTCCACGGGCGGACGATCTCGCTCGTCTCCTTTTCCAGCGAACCCCACTACCGCCAGGACTTCGGCCCGTTCACCCCAGGCTTCGTCCTCGTGCCTTACGGCCAGGCGGAGGCCGTCGAGCGAGCGATCACACCCCGAACCGCGGCCGTACTGCTCGAGCCGATCCAGGGCGAAGGCGGCGTCATCACGCCACCCGAAGGCTACTTGCGCCAGGTGGCGGATCTGTGCAAGCGGAGTAACGTCCTCTTTGTGGCCGACGAGATCCAGACCGGCCTGGGCCGCACCGGGGCTCTCTTCGCCTGTGACCACGAGAACGTCCGGCCCGACCTCGTCATCGTCGGCAAAGCTCTTGCGGGTGGTTTCTATCCCGTCTCGGCCGTATTGGGGGATCAGGCCGTCCTGGGACTGCTCGAACCGGGCGACCACGGTTCGACCTTCGGCGGGAACCCGCTGGCAGCGGCCGTCGCCCGGGAGGCGATCAAGGTGATCATCGACGAGGGCTTGGTCAAGAATGCTGCCGAGGTCGGGACCTACTTCATCGAGCAGTTGGCCGAGATCCCCAGCCCGCACGTCCGCGAAGTGCGCGGCCGTGGGTTGCTCATCGGCGTCGAGCTGAAGCCAGAGGCCGGGGGCGCCCGACGCTTCTGCGAGGCCCTCAAGGACCGAGGCATCCTCTGCAAAGAGACGCACCAGCACGTGATTCGCTTCGCCCCGCCTCTGATCATCGACAAGGAAACGGTTGACGGAGCGCTGCCCGCCATCCGCAGTGTGCTCAACATGCCGTAGGATACACGTCAACGGAGACAACTATGAATATCGGCATTCCCAAGGAACGTAGGCCTTCCGAGTACCGCGTCGGCCTCCCGCCCAGCGGCATCAGCCTGTTCACTGACCAGGACCATGTTGTCTACGTCGAGCGGGGTGCAGGTGTCGGCGCGGGCTTCAGCGATGAGGATTACGCCCAGGCGGGCGCCACCGTCGTCTACAGCGATGAGGAGGTCTTCAAGCGGGCAGATGTGATCCTTAAGTTCGCTCGGCCCCTAAAGCCGGAACTGGAGATGATGCGCAAGGGCCAGGCCTTGGCTGGTTTCCTGCACCTGGCCGCCACCCGCCAGGACAAGATCGACATCATGCTTCGGAAGAAGATGACGATCCTGGCCTACGAGCAGATCGAGGAGGAGGACGGGTATCGGCCTGTCCTGGCGCCCTCGAGCCGGCTTGGCGGCCAGATGGTCGCCCAGGTGGCGGCCCGCCTGATGCAAAACGACTTCGGCGGCCGAGGTATCCTGCTCGCCGGGGCAACCGGGGTGCCTTCGCCGGAGGTGGTGATCGTCGGGGCCGGGGTGGTCGGCGGGACGGCCGCCTCGACTTTCCATGCCCTGGGCGCCCACGTCACCGTCCTGGATATCGACCTGCGCCGGCTAAGCGAAATCGAGGCTCGTTGCCCGGGCCAAATCGTGACCATGGTCGCCACCCCCTACAATATTCGCCGGGTATGCACCTATGCCGATGTCCTGATCGGGGCGATCTTCGTCCCGGGCGAGCGCTCCCCCATCGTGGTCACGCGCGAGATGGTCTCCCGAATGAAGCGACGCTCGATCATCATCGACATGGCCATCGATTCCGGCGGCTGCGTCGAGACCTCCCGGCCCACCTCACATGGCAGCCCGACCTACATCGAAGAAGGCGTGATCCACTGTTGCGTTCCCAACCTGCCGGGAGTGCTGGGCCAGACCGGAACCCTGACTCTCTTCAATGGCGCCTACCCATACCTGCAGGCCATTGCCGGCCTGGGCGTGGAGGGCGCGATTCAGACGCTGCCTGCGCTCGAGCGAGGAGTCAACATCTACCGAGGCGAAGTGCGACACCTGAAGCGCCTGGTGGCCGTCGGAGAATCCACATGACATCGTGGCAGGCGGAGAACAAGTCGCGGTTGACAACCGCTGAGGAAGCGGTCCGGGTTATCCAGTCAGGCAACCGGGTTTTCCTGACGGGCAACGCTTCGGTCCCCCAGAGGCTTGTATCGGCACTGGTCGCCCGCGCCAAATCGCTGCATGACGTCGAGATCAACCAGGTCCTGACCATCGGGCCGGCCCCTCACGCTGCGCCGGAGATGGCGGGTCACCTCCGGATCAACACGCTCTTCATCAGCGACAACGTGCGCCAGGCGATTCACGAGGGCCGGGCAGACTTCACCCCTTGCTTCCTGTCGGAAGTGCCCCTGCTGATGCGCTATGGCCCGCTGGTGCCCGACGTCGCTCTCATCCATGTGGCCCCGCCCGACGAGCACGGATTCTGCAGCTTGGGCATCGAAGCCGGCCTCTCCAAGACACCCGCCCAGACCGCCAAGATCGTGATCGCCGAGGTCAACGAGCGCATGCCCCGCACCCTCGGGGACTCCTTCATCCATGTCTCCAAGATCGACTACGCCATCCCGGTCGACTACGCGCTGGCCGAGCTCCCGATGGGCGAGCCCAATGAGCTGAGCAAGGCCATCGGCAAGCACGTGGCTGAGCTTATCGAGGATGGTTCGACCCTTCAGATGGGGATCGGAGCCATTCCCGACGGCGTGCTCCACTTCCTGGAGGAGAAACGGGACCTGGGCGTACATACGGAGTTGTTCTCGGACGGGGTGATGAACCTTGTCCGGCAAGGCGTCATCAATAACGAGAAGAAGACCCTCCACCCGGGCAAGATCGTTGCGGGATTCCTCGTCGGTTCGCAGGCCCTCTACGATTTCGTCGACGACAACCCGATTGTCGAGCTCCATCCGACGGAGTACGTCAACGATCCCTTCATCATCGCCCAGAACGACAACATGGTCTCGATCAACTCCGCCATCGAGATCGACCTGACGGGCCAGGTGTGCGGCGACAGCATCGGGCCCAAGCTGTACTCCGGGGTTGGCGGTCAGGTCGATTTCGTCTACGGGGCCTCGCGCAGCAAGGGCGGCAAGCCGATCATCGCACTGCCCTCCACCGTCATTCTGCGCGACGGCACCCGCCTCAGCCGCATCGTGGCCATGCTCAAGCAGGGCGCGGGCGTCATCACTTCCCGCAACCATGTCAAGTACATCGCCACCGAGTTCGGCGTGGCGCACCTGTATGGCAAAACGATCCGGCAACGGGCCCGGTGCCTGATCGACATCGCCCACCCGGACTTCCGGGAGGACCTCGAGCGCCAAGCCCATGAGCTCAACTACCTGTAGCCAGCGCCTTCCTCAATGCACGAGCCCCCGGGTGGTGTGACCGCGGGGGCTCCTTTATGTGTCAATCCCAGACGTTCCTGCTTTCGCTAGTTGTCTATCGGGTGTGGTCCCCTCGTCTCTGCCAGGCGAGCCTCGCCGGGCGCACATCCTGACCGCTGCCCGCTGCCGAATCTATGCGGCCTGCGGTGGCACCTCCGCACCTGCATCCGAGGATGGCCCGCCTCCATCAGCAGCGGTTGGCATCGGGGGCGCGGCTTTTCCGCGGGACACGAGCAACAGCAGCAGCAACACGGCTCCAGCCAGCGTGATCACCAGCCCATGCAGGAGCAGCGGTCGGACAACTGCCGCCACCAACCCCTCCATCACCCCCGCCAGCATACTGCTCAGCACGGCCGGCATCGTTGACAGCGCAACCGCCGGTAGAAGGTAGCGGTTGGCCAAGGCCCGAAACGTGATCAGGACCAGCAGGGTAAGCAGGCCGCTGACGAACAGCGGGGTCCCCCACCATTTGGCCAGGTGCCTCCAGGAACGCACGACCAGAGCCATGATCAGCCCCAACAGAGAGAGCGGCAGAATCCATCCCCATCCCGAAAACACTCTCGCCAATCGGATACGCTCCTTGAGGAGGAGTATCTGCTCCAGTCCCATTCCCGGAGTCGTTTGCAACGTGCCGGCCGATCCCAATGCCAACCGGCTCGGAAGGGCCCTGGCCTGCTGGACAAGAGTCTGCGTCGCGCCGGCGATCAGCGAGGATCGGAGCGGCTCGGGAGGCTCACAGAAGAACCACGGCGTTTCGCTCCCGTTCACACCCGCTGCGATCATTTGGGAAACCAACTCAGTCGTGCACCCCGGCCACGAGTCGACGATGGCCTCCGCCAATTCAGCTGCACCACCGGAGAGCAGCCGATCCTTGAGGGGTTGCAGATCGAGGCTCAATGCCGGTGTTGGCTGGGCGTCCTCCAACCAGGCGCTGAGACTCTCCAGGATCCCCCTGACCTGGTCTCTGGCCCATTCGGGTGGGAGGAGGGTGTCCAGGATGCTCTCAACCTCAGCCGGCTCCAGGTACCGGAGCGCCTCTCCCATGTTGAAGCCTCCGCCCGGTTCCGCTGGCAGCAATTCCCCGGAGAGGAGCCGGTCACGGATAATGCCTTTCAACCAGCCCGAGTCCACAATCCTGCCGACAACCAGATCAGCCAGCTCGCTGGGGGAGAACACAACCCGCCCAATGTCATGGGCAAGCACAGTCAGCGGCAGAGTGAGGACAACGACCAGGGCCAACGCCAGTGCCAGCAGTGTCGCCACCAGCCTCGCACATCCAGCCGGACGGTTCATCAGTGAGCCTCCTCGCCTTCCACCACAAGGACCTCGACAGGTGTGCGATTGTACTCCCGGCGACCCCGGCTCGCTTGGGGCCTCCGCCCGGCGCGGGACCGGTCTGATCGGCAGACGCATTGAAAAACGATCGAGCCCGACGACCCTTCAAGAGGTGTCGCCGGGCTCGGGGTGATCTCGACCAGAGGGTTGCGGCGCGAGATGCCGGGGCAGCGTGTCTCCCGCATCCCCCGCCGGTTAGCGGAACTCAGACATCACTTTCTCAAGCGTCCCGGCCGATGGCCGGGTGATCTCCTCCGGCAGCAGCGCCAGAGGCTCTTCAACCAGATCCGTGATCTCTCGCAAGGACGGTTGCTGCTTGTTGATGTAGATCAGGCCCGTGACCAGAAGCTGCTTCGATCTAGCCTCTTCCAGCAGAGCCAGCGCCTCGCCGCGATTGCTGGGATCGTAGTCCCGTCCGAGCTTCTCCAGCACCAGGATGGATCCGTCATGCATCTCCACCGATGTGTGCTGGCCGGGCTCATACTCGACCTCGATGTCCTCCCTCGACAAGATGAGCGTCACGTCCTGGACCACTTCTTCGTGTTCCTTGCCCCAGCTGTAGCTCTTCGTCGACTCGTCGCGGTTGTTGAACGTCACGCAGGGGCTGATGATGTCGAGGACGGCCGTGCCCTCGTAGGCCAGAGCCGCCTTGATCAATTCCTTCACCTGCCGCGGATCGCCGGCAAAGGAGCGGGCCACGAAGCCACAATTGGCCGCCAAGGCCTCCATGCAGATGTCCACAGGCAGGAAAGGGTTCTCCCCTTGGCTCTTGATCACCTGCCCCTTGTCGGCCGTGGCCGAGAACTGGCCCTTGGTCAGTCCGTACACGCCATTGTTCTCGACAATGTAGACCATGGGGACATTGCGCCGCACCAGGTGCTTGAACTGCCCCAGACCGATGCTGGCCGTATCGCCGTCTCCACTGACACCGATGGCCTTCAAGGTGCGGTTGGCGATGACCGTCCCCGTGGCAACAGGCGCCATGCGGCCATGCAGCCCGTTGAAGCCGTGGGACCTGCCCAGGAAGTACGCCGGGCTCTTGCTCGAGCAACCGATGCCCGAGAGCTTGACCACTTTCTCAGGCTTGATCGACATCTCAAAACATGCTGCCATCAGCTGACTGGAAATCGAGTTGTGCCCGCAGCCCTGGCAAAGCGTCGTCGGTAGGCCTTTGTAGTCACCCCGGGAGAGTCCGATCGAGTTGACGGTCGCCGGGCGAGAGACCTGAGTGCCTGCATTCGCTGCCATCGTTACCTCTGTTCCTTTGCCAGAATGGTCTGGGTCACCCATCGGGCCGCCAGCGGGAGCCCATCGATCCGGTTGACCGAGGTGAACTTCGCCGCCTGGTCCGGGTACTCGAGCTGCAGCAGCTGTCGCATCTGACCATCGATGTTCATCTCAACCACATAGAGCCGCTCATGCTCCCGCACGAACGTTTCGACATCCGTCGGGAAGGGCAAGGCCCGCAGCCGCAGATAGTCCGTCGGCAAGCCTGCTGCCGCTAACTGGGCCGTCGCCTCGAGGAGGGCCGGGTCGGTCGAGCCGAAACCGATCAATCCGATGGTGGCGCCGGCCATGCGCTCAACGACGGATGCCGGCACGTGCTGGCGTCCGGTCTCCAGCTTGCGCCAGATGCGGGCCAGGTTCCCCTGCCAATCCTCCGGGCGCTCGCTGTAGACTGCGTTCTCGTCATGCCCGGAGCCCCGGTTGAGGTAGGCGGCCAGGGGGTGATCCGTGCCCGGCAACGTGCGATAGGTGATCCCATCGCCATCAACGTCCCGGTAGCGGGCGAAGCCGCCCAGCCGGTCGATGTCCTCGGCCGTCAGCACCTTGCCCCGGTCCATCGGCTGGTCCGGGTAGCGGAAGGGTTCGGATGCCCAGAGGTTCATCCCCAGGTCCAGGTCGCTCAAGACGAAGACCGGCGTCTGAAGGCGTTCGGCGATATCGAAAGCCCGCCACCCAAACTCGAAGCATTCCGCCACCGTTCCGGGGAGCAGCATCACATGCTTGGTGTCCCCGTGGCTGAGGAATCGGGTGAAGAGGATGTCCCCCTGCGACGTGCGCGTGGGCAGACCCGTGCTGGGGCCGACGCGCTGCACATCCCAGATGACCACGGGGACTTCGGCGAAGAAGGCCAGGCCGGCGACCTCCGCCATCAGCGAGAGGCCGGGACCCGAAGTGGAGGTCATGGCCCGCGCCCCCGCCCAGCCGGCACCCACGACCATGCCCGCGGCCGCCATTTCGTCCTCCGCCTGAATGACGGCGTAGGTCGCCCGTCCGCTCTTTGAGTCACGGCGGAGCTGCGGCAGGTACTCCAGGAGCGCCTCGGGCAAGCTTGAGGCGGGCGTAATCGGATACCACGCGACGAAGGTCACCCCGCCGTAGATCGCCCCGAGGGCCGCGGCCGTGTTCCCGTCAATCATGATCATGCCCTGGGTGGCGGTGCCCCGCTGAACGCAGTAGCGATCTCGCTTGGTGAGGTTCTCCCGAGCCCACTTGGCTGCCGCCTCCACCATCGCCATGTTGAGCGAAACCGCGCTCGTCCGGCCACGGAAGTGCAAGTCCAGCGCGGCCCGGATCTCCGGCTGGTCAATGCCGAGCATCTGGGCGACCACTCCGACATAGGCCATGTTGGCGATGTAGTCCCGCAGCGCCTGCGGGGGATCCACCTGCTTGAGCAGCTGCTGGACCGGGATGGGATAGTAGGTCACATCGGGACGCGTGTCCGGCAAGGCGAAGCTGTCGGGGTGGAAGCACACGCCTCCCGCGGACAGGGTAGCCAGATCCTCGGACAACGTCGTCACGTTGGCGGCCACCAGGATCTCGACCTCGTCTCGTCGGGCGAGGTAGCCCTTGGCCGAAACCCGGATGTTGAACCATGTCGGGAGGCCCTGAATGTTGGAGGGGAACAGATTCTTCCCGCTGACCGGAACCCCCATGCGAAAGAGCGCGCGCAGGAGGGCAAAGCTCGCCGTTTGACTTCCGGAGCCATTGACGCTTGCCACCACTATCGAGAAGTCGTTGACGACCGGTGCTCCTCCTCTCTCAACCTCAAGGGCCTCCTGCGTTTCCACGTCGATACCATTCATCCCGTAACTCTCCGTCGTGCCGGCATTGATTCGCCCTTCCCCGCGCCCGCGCCCACGGTGGGGCGAGCCCGGGCGAGCTTGGGGCGTTTCAGCAACAGGGCATTGTGCTCAACCAACGTCGTGTGGGCGGCGTCGAAGTCGCCGCTCAGGATCAGGTCAACCATGCGCTCGTGGTAGGTCCAGACCTCGTTCAGGAAGCGGTAGTCAGCGAAGAGATTCAGGCCGACGGTCTCGTAGGCATCCCAGTAGGCCTCCAGGATGCCGCGCACGAACGGGTTCTCCAGGCGGGAGAAAACCGTCAGATGAAGCTCACGATGCTCGGCATGAGGGATCTGGATGGGCTCGCCCTGCAGAAGTTGCCAGGCCCGTCGGATCAGCTCCTGAAGGCGCGCCTTGTCCTCGGGCTGGAGCAGACGCGCCGCCTCGAGGAAGAAGGCGCCTTCGACGCAATGCCGCAGCGACTCGAAGTGATCGAAGTGACCCGGATCCAGTGCCAGGGCGATCCGCAGGCTCGCCCACAGGCACGGGTGGAAACTGAAGCCCAGACTGCGGATGCCCGTCTTCGGCCGGATATCGACCAGACCGAGCTCGCGCGCAACCTCGAGCTGCTCGCGCAGCTTGCCCACGCTCAGGCCCAATTCCGAGGCGATCTCGGCGATCGGCGGCAAGCGTTCGCCGGCGGCATACGGCCGCTCGGCTAAGTAGCGCAGGAAGTCCGAACCCCACTCCTTGGCCATCGTCTCGATCCTCCCAGGGGCCAATGGTCGTATTTCTACAATCAATACAACCTATCCGAGTGTAACATGCCGGCAGACGGGTGTCAAGGTGAGCTCGGGACAGGACAGCGAGGCGCACGGACGGAGGAGAAGGAAGAGTAGCCAGGAGGGCATCTGAACAACGTGAAGACGATCTGGCGCGCTCCATTCTCGCTTGATGCCGTGGCCTTCCCTGGCGGTGTAGCCAGGGGTCGCCGCGGGCACCTGGTAGAATGGAACTATGTCTACTCCCTTGGGCCTGGGGCTAGCTGAGGCGGCAGCGGGCTGCCTCGTTGCCCTGCTCCTCCTTGCCCGATGGTTCCTCATTCGCCGGCATGCGCCTTGGGTATTCACGCCACAGGCCGCCCCACCTCGCCCAGTCGCCATCGTCCTGGGGGCAGGCCTGCGCAAGGACGGATTCCCCACGGATGTTTTGGCCGACCGGGTCCAGGCTGCGGCCGATCTGTACCGTCAGGGCAAGGTTGGCAGCTTGCTGATGAGCGGGGCTTCCCACGGCCCGGCGGCTTCCGAGCCGGGGGCCATGCGCGCCCTGGCCCTCAGCCTGGGCGTCCCGGCGGAGGCTATCCTGGTCGACGCCGGGGGGAGCAGGACGTACGCCACCTGCGAGCGCGCCCGCCGCCTATTCGGCATCGAGCAAGCGGCTGTCGTCAGCCAGCGGTTCCACTTGCCCCGGGCGCTTGCCCTGTGCCAGGCGCTGGGCATCCAGGCCATCGGTGTCGCCGCCGATCGCCAGCCCTATGGCCTCGCCAGCTTGGTGCTGTGGACGCTGCGGGAGATCCCGGCTACACTCGTTGCCCTAGCGGAGATCGCGCGGCTGGGCCGTTCGAAACACCCATCCCGCTTGAGGCCGAGCCCGACATCGCGACTGGAGCCGCCCGCCCATGGACCGTGACTCTGGTCTTCGGATCGTCCACGAGTTCGTCAAGAACCCCAACCTCGTCAATCACATGTTGGCGGTCGAGGCGGCAATGCGCGAGTATGCCCGCCTTCAGGCAGGCGACCCCGACGAATGGGGGCTCGCGGGCCTGCTGCACGACTTCGACTGGGAGATTCACCCCAGCGCCGATGGCCATCCTCAGGCGGGCGCCCCCTTACTGCGGGAGCGGGGCGTCCCCGAGACCATCGTGCGAGCCGTCCTCAGCCACGGTGACCACACGGATGTCCCACGCCAGTCCGCCATGGAGCACGCCTTGTTCGCCTGCGATGAGGTCACCGGCCTGATTACCGCGGTGGCCCTCGTCCGGCCCTCGCGTTCGCTCCTTGACCTGACCTCCGCCTCGGTTCGCAAGAAGTGGAAGGATGCCCGCTTCGCCGCAAATGTGAACCGGGAGGACATCGCCCGCGGCGCAGCCGAGCTCGGGGTGGACCTTTGGGAGCATGTTGACCGGGTGATCGCCGCCATGCGGACGGTCGCTCCCGAACTCGGATTGGCCGGTGGCGGCTAACCCTGACGGAGAGGCCGGCCCCTTCGTTGGCAGATCCAGCCTGATTGTTGCCGGTAATGGACCACAGCCTAAGCCTCTCTGGACGAAGTGATCCGCCTGTCGCCGCGAGGCATCCGACGTCGACATAACGGGACTTGGGTTCCCCTCCACATACTGGTATAATCCCGCCGCCTCAGTCAGAACTGGATCCAAAGGAACATGACCGACTCATCTCCCGACCCATCCACGGCTCGACGGGTTTGCCCCTCCTGCGGAACGGGCATCAGCGCCGCCGCCACGCGGTGCGTCGTCTGCGGCGCGGAACTCCGTCCGGCGAAGGGTGGCAGCCGCGCCGGACGCGCCCGTCGAGGCTCCCAGGTGACCATGTCCCTTCCCCTGGCAATCGGCGTTCTGCTCGCGATTGCCGTGCTCTCGATTGGTGGGACCTTTGCTGCGACCCGGATTGCAGCCGGGGGACAGGCGGAGACGCCCCAGGCTACCATCACTCTGACCCCGACCGAGACACAGACGCCGGCTCCAACCCCAACCGAAACCCCAGCTCCAACGGCGACGCCGCTCCCGCCACTTGAGATCACGTTGCCACCCAACTTCTACTGCGTCGACCTAGCGGCGCTCTACGACGTATCCCTGGATTCGATCCTCCGCCTCAATCCAGGTCTGCGATGCGAGATGCTCTCGGTCGGCCAGAGGATCTTCATCCCGCAGCCGACGCCCACTCCGGTGCCCCCGCCAACGGAGACGCTCTCCCCGGAGGAAGCCACGCTGGCCGCGTGCCAGACGATCCCCTACACCGTCGAGAGCGGCGACGCGCTGAGCTCCATTGCAGCGAACTACAATGTCAGCATGCAGGCCATCATCGACTTCAACGGCATGCCCGACCCGACGGTCTACGCCGGGCAGATCCTGATCATCCCGCTCTGCCAGCGCAATCCGACCCCTGGGCCAACACCCACCCAGACGCCTCCTCCACCTTACTCAGCGCCGAGCCTTCTCCTGCCGCAGGATGGCGCGGCCTTTACCCTGGCCGACGACACAGTTACGCTGCAGTGGGCCTCGGTTGCCACGTTGCGTGAGACCGAGTTCTATCAGCTAGTCGTGGAGGACATTACCGAAGGCTCCGGGACACGCCGGATCGTCGCCTATGTGACCGACACCGAGCACGAAGTCCCGGTCTCCTTCCGCCCGAGCGAGTCGCTACCCCATGTCATGCGCTGGTGGGTGACGACGGTGCGCTTGATCAGCACGAACGCGGCCGGGCAGCCGATCTACACCTCGGCCGGCGGCGTCAGCGTCCGCCGCGACTTCACCTGGTCCGGTGCCGCTGTTGGCCCCACGCCGACCCCCTAGTGTCGCGTTTCGCAAGTTCGTAGAAGAACCTATTGCGCTTCTTCCC
>CAZEMA010000029.1:0-25568 GCA_964513155.1 uncultured Anaerolineaceae bacterium | reverse complement strand
TCGGCGTCCCTGGCCTCCCGACACCCGCGTTGCACAGCCGGCCGTCTCGCCCCTGCTTGCGCACCCGAAAGGAGCGTCGGGCCGCAGCGTCCCGGCATCCTTGCGGGAGGGCTCGCGAGGCGACATGGTATTACAATGGGTTGAGAAGCAGATTCCGTGCACGGAGGCTGGAAGCCCATGTTCTCGGCCAGGGCAGACCCTGAACGGCAACGAATGGATATTGCGTGCGACCAAGCGCTGGAGCCAGAGGACGTCCAACGGCTGATCGAATCCCTCAAGCATGAAGCGGCCAAGTTACGCCCGGGGTGGACGGCAGCAGTGGACTTCCGAGGCATGTGGGTGAACAACCCGTTTGCCAATGAGCAGTTTCGTCTCCTTCAAGATGCGCTCATGGCCAATGGCGTAGGGAAGATCGGCACCCTGCTCGACAGTGACCCGCTAAAGATGCGCCTGTGGCAGTCGGGCGCGCAGACGCGCTCGAATGAGATGACACGCCGTTTCCACAGCCCAGAGGAGTGGGAGGCGTTCCTTTCGGGCTCGTAGGAAGCCGCCTGCGATCCGCGCCACGAATACAGATTGCCTGGGCTGCCCAACGGCTTCCCCGGCCTACCGACACCTGCACCCCGCACGGGGCCGGTCCGAACCGGGGGCTCGCGGCCTCGCGCACATGGTCCCAGCATTCTCCTGGGAGCATACCCGAAGGGGGCGGACGGGGTGCGGTGCAGGTAAGCAGCCTTGTGCGCCAGCTGCTATGGCGCCCGTTCCCGGGCCGCCGAATCTTCGCCGGCCGGATCCGCAAGCCGAAGCACTAGGCCATCTTCTTGCCCAGCAAGTGTCTCCGAACCGTCTCCCAATTCCCCTCATGCTCTTTCAGGATGATGCTAAGGCACCTCAATTCGAGATGCAATTCATTGTCGTCCCAGCGGTCGCCGATTCCCGCCGCAAAGTCCATTTCGCCACCCAAGCGCCTGACGATCTCCAGTCGCTCCTCTTGTGTCTCCGCCAGGTGGATCGGTCCCTGGGGGAATCCCATGGTGTCAAGCCATTCTTGCGTGTACGGCAGCGCGGACTCGGGCCGAGCCCCGATGTAGACGATCTTGTACTGGCGGGCCAGCTCTTGCAGACACGAGATGCTCCCCGGCACGGGCAGGCCCTCGAGTATTGCTTCTCGCTCGTAGAACTCCGGCCTCCCCATGAGATGTAGCTGCGAGCTCCTGTCGCAGATGGTTCCATCAATGAAGACAAGCACGGCCTTCATGCGCTCCCTCATGTGGATGGGCCCGGATGGGCGGCGGTCCCTTGCCGGGCGAAACACCTGGGTGGCATGACGCCCTCGGGCACCTATCTCGTGTACCATGCGGGACCCTGCCCGGCAGGTTCAGGCTCTCTCCAATTGCTCCGCGCCAACGCGGGGGGCAGGACATGCTCCAACGTCCCGGATGCAGGCCGGGCCAGTTGCGGCACGTTGTCAGGCGGCCCAGGTCTCGTTCCCAACGGGTGGAGGCGTTTCCTCACCTGCCATCAGTTGAGTTTCCTGCCCACGTAGATCCCATAGCCGATGTGCTTCATGAAGCTGAAGATCTGGCCTGGTGCACTCATCACTTCCTTGGTGAACTTCCGATAAGCGGGATTTGTCACGCTCTGCGTCAAGAAGCGATACCAGGCTCTGAAGTACTCTCTCAAGTCTAACTGTCGCAATTCCTCGGCGAATTGACTTCGAGCATCAAAGTGGCCCTGTATCACTGCAAGATCTCCCAACCCGGCGCCTTCCAACAACGCCTGCCAACCTGCGCCTGTCAGGAAATCTGCTCCCGCCATGATGAGCGCTGCGTATCGCACGAGCTGCGGGGGCGGTGTCTGGATCCAGGTCACCTCGTTCAGGCCCACGTAGCCCCCGGGCTTGGCCACCCGCACATACTCGCTTAGAGCCCGATGTTTGTCTTGAGCGAAGGCTGTGACAGACTCGTCGATAACCACATCGAAGACGGCCTCCTCGAACGGGAGTTGCTGGGCATCGGCGATCTTGAATTCGACGTGGGCGGCTAGCCCCCGCCGTTTCGCCCGCTCCTGCGCGCGCGCAACCATTCCCGGCGAGACATCCGTGGCTGTCACAGCACAGTCCCATTCGGCGGCCAGGTAGCAGGCCGTGCTGCCAATGCCACAGCCGACCTCTAAGAGGGATTGACCTGCCCGGAGGTGGCACAACTCCAGGAGCTTATCGGTGGCCTTCCGACCCCCCATATGCTTGGTGATGCCGAAATCGGCCTGCAGATCGAAGTAGAGAGTGCTCGGGGGCGCCGATGCTGGGCTTGCGTCGGTCATTGTTTTCCTCCTGTTCTCGCCTCTCGCCCCGGGGGTGAGCCAACAGCCTCCCCGACCTCCCGACATGGCTGCCGTTCGCAGGCGCGAGGTCCGGCGAGGACGTTCCACGTTGCCAAGTGAGGCGCAATGTCGCCTCCCCGCCCCAGATCAGTCAGCGGCGGCAAGAATGAGCGCCGCGGCTGGCGGCAAAGGAAGGCTGAGGGTACCGTCGGCCGATGGCCCGGGCAGCAGTTGGCCGCTGAGCAGATCCCGCAGCCACGGGGCCGACAACGGAAAGGCGCTGACGGAGACCTCTAGAGGCGAGTCCGCGAAGTTGAACAGCCCCACGAGGGTTTCTGATCCCGACGAGAGAACGATTCCCCAGGGTCCGCTGGGCCGCGTCGGCAGATCTAGGGGGGCGAGATCGCCCTGGGACAGGGCTGGATGTTCGCGCCGCAGACCGAGGACCTGCCGGTAGTAGTTGAGCAAGGAGTCGGGATCGGGCGTCTCCTCCTCCACCGAGATGCCGTCGAAGGGAAGGTTCCATCGGTCATCAGGCCGGAACCACGTGGTTTGGCTTGGACCTGCCTGGGAGGCGTACCACTCCATCGGTTCGCGACGGTAGCTATCCCAGTAGGGAGGGCCGCCCTTCTCCCCCAGCATCCCGATCTCCTCCCCGTAGTAGACCATCACAGGGCCCGGGAGCGTCGCCAGCAGCGCCGCCGCCAGACGCTGGCGGGCAGGATCGCCGGAGAGTTCGGTGGCGATCCGGTTTGTGTCGTGGTTGCTGAAGAAGCGGACGAGCATCGCCTGCGGGGGAAACAGCTCGGCCTCGTCGCCGAACAGTGAGGTCAGCATAAGGGGGAAGGGTCCACCGGCAAGCACGCCATCGCCGTTGATCCCCGGGTCACCCTGGACGATCCCATACAGGGGGAAGTCAAAGAGGGCATCGAACTCCTCGTCGAAGTAGCCGGCGAGGTAGCGCGCCCGATCCACCCAGGCTTCGCCTAGCAGGAGGGCCGAGGGGTTGACCGACTTGATTCGCTGGCGCAGCGCCTCAAGGAATTCCCGGGGCGGGAAGACCACATTGTCCACCCGGAATCCGTCGACTCCGTCCTGGTAGTCGCCGTCGTCGTCCAAGTCGAGCCAGGAGAGGGCGGCCTCGGACAGGTAGTCGACGACCTCAGGGTTGTGGTGGTTGAAGCGCGGCATCCCGGATACGCCGTCGAAGGAGGCATAGGTGGTATGGGCTGCGTTCGTCCAGAGGAACCAGTCTGCATAGGCCGAGCCGGGGTCCCCCAGCGCGTCCTGGAAGAAGGGATGCAGGCTGGAGAGGTGGGAAGGCACGAAATCCAGGATCAGGCGAAGGCCCCTTGCGTGGGCCGCCTCTACCAGGGCCTGCAGGTCAGCCCTTGTGCCGTACTCGGGACGGACGGCGAAGTAGTCGGTCACGTCGTAACCATGGACGGAGGGAGAGGGATAGATGGGGGTGAGCCAGATTGCGGTGGCCCCCAGACTCTGAATATAGCCCAGGTGTTCCGTGATGCCGTTGAGATCCCCGATGCCGTCTCCGTTGGAATCGGCGAACGAGCGGACGAAGATCTCATACAGCACCGCCCCCTGGAACCAGTCCGGCGTGTCGGAAGAGGCCAGAGTCCCCATCGGCGTCTGCGGTGAGGCAGAGACGACCGCGCTGGGCGTCGAGGGGAAGGGGGAAGCACTTGGTGGAATGGGGCCGCAGGAAGCAACGATGAGACCGAGGATCGTGAGGGGGATTGCCGGCATCAGGGTCGGTTTCACGCTGCCTCTCCTAGCAGTCGAGAGTGTGCGATGGCCCGATCGCCGCCTGGCCCGCGCCATTCGTGGAAGACCGTCAAGGGCATTCTACACCCGCGTGCTTCCGGTTGCCGCTGCCCCTTCACCCCGCCTGCGGCACCCACAACATGGCACTCGATGAGGCAATCCTGGAGGCCACTGTCAGCGGCGAGTGGCGCATGATGGCCTCCCTGGCCTCCCGACACCTGCGCACGCTTCGCGGCCGCACACCGTCCCGGCCCGAACGGAGCGCTGGGCAGACGTGTGCGGCTAGGGCAGGCGAGCCTCCCGGAGCATCGCGGACATCGTCCCCGTGGAACCCCAAACCTTCGAGGGTCAGCTCCACCGAGACTTCGGGCAGCCTACTGCCCCGCCACAGACGCCAGTCTCCTCTCGATCTCTGGAAGGTGCGACTTGGCGTAGTGGTGGATGTTGATTTCGACGATCTTGGCGGGCGTGTAGGGCTTCCCCTTCCAGAATCTAGTGTCTGCAGTTGCCTCGGACAACTGACCGTAGTGGCGTATGAATTCGTCACCCGCGGCAACGAATTCGTCGTAGACCGCCTTCCAGGGCAAAGCCCTCCTCTTCTCTACAGAAGCCTTGTTGAAATCAGTCATGTTCCCCCAGAAGGGGGCCTTCTCTCCGGTCTCCAAGCACCTCAGGATGGAAGTGAAGTACTGGTCCCATCCTGTTAGGTGGGCAACGACGTCCTTAAGGCTCCATTCGCCAAACAGGACATCGTTGCGACTCCGCGCGGGAAACCGCTGCATGGCTTGGAGAACCCGGGAACGGACTTCGTGAAAACGGGAAATGGGTTGGTTCATGTCTGGTGCCTTTCTGTGGAAGAGCAATCGGAGGACACTTCGACATAGCCTTCGTTTGCAGGCGGCCTAACACACTCCTTGACCTCCCGACACCTGCGCCAGCCGCGTACCGTCCCAGGGTCCTTCGGGAGACATCCCTGGCCAAATGCCCTAGTGGTTCTCCGGAGCTGCAGCAAGGAGCAAGGTGCCTCGCTGGGCACATTCCCTGGACTGCAGCCTATGTCCCGGAGTGGTTCAACCCTGGCCCAGGAAGGTGCGTCTCACGCTGGAGGTACCACGCTCGGTCCTTGATGAGCAATCCGAGGGGAACGACCATGATGATCAGGACGATGAGATCCGAGAGCCCGAATTGGTCGGTCACGGTCAGGAATGACGTGACGAGGAGTAGTCCCAAGGTAAGGTAGTAGGCGACCCTGTTGCGTTTCCTCAGGAAGAAGTAGAGGCCTGAGAGCACCCCCGCGGTGAGAAGTGAAAGGATGGCCATAGTCCACCTGACCTGGTCGCCCCCAGGGATGGATGGGTGCACTCCGGCTGCCACAATAACGGCGAATGCCAACCACACGAGGGCGTTGAGGAGTAAGAGAACCAGAGCGGCGGAGACAGAGGCGGGCGTTTTCGTCATGTTGTGATCAACCTCATCACTTCAGAGAAGAGTGGCTTCTGGTCAAGAGTGAGCGTGTGCGCGGCGAATGAGCGGCCCAACGGCTTTCGAGCTGAGGCGCCAGGGCTCGGCCACCCTAGTGTGATCCCAGCACCCCCCATCATACCGCTTCGTCAGCAGATTGTGCCGACTTCCGGGTCGCCTCCCGCGAGTGGTTCGCCGGCGTTCTGATCCTCTGGGCCAAGACGTGAATGCCAATCTCGAACAGTGGATTGGGCCTCTCGGACTAACCGCTCACGCAGCTCCAATCCAGGCTGAAGCTACGGCATTAGGCTTTGGAGTAATCGAATGAGACGGTGCGGACCGGTGTGATGCGGACGATCACGCATTTCCACTTCGATGACAATCTCCTGGCATAGGTCTCGGCTTCCTCTCGGGACAGTCTCCTCTCGAAGATGGCGACGCGCTTGCGGACAACATCCTCGTAGTCCAACTCCGCTCTACCGTACACCAACGCTCCCTTGAAGGGCACATCCGTGTTGTCGATTAGGACGGTGACATTGTTGTTGCGCTTGATGTTCCTGACCTTCCGGCTGGGGTCCTGGGTGGCCATGAGGATTTGACCCTCATGATACTTGAAGAAGATCGGGGCAATGTGAATGGTGCCGTCCTCGTTGATGGTTCCGAGCCTCGCGAACTGCGCTTGTTCGAAGAATGAACCAAGCTCCTCGTCGGTCATGGAGGGTAGTTGAGGATACTCTACCTTGTCGATCCAATCCCCGATCATATGAATCCCTCCTTTCGACATTCGCTAATCTAGGTTGCGACAACCATCATCACTTTCTCGGCACTTGATGCGAGTACGCCCATTTCCTGATTTCCCGTCTTCGAAGGATAGACTGCCCAACGCTCCGGTTCGGCGGTGGCGGAACGCCGTCCGCTGCGACGGATTGCTGGGCGGCACACATGCATCGCACCGCACACCGTCCCGCCCCAGCATCCCCGCCGAAGGTCCCCGAAGGGGGAAGCGAAGCGGAGGGGCTGCAGCGAGTTGTGATCCAGGATCACCCTAGTGCCTGTAGAAACCCATCATGTGGATCCGGTGTCGCCTGGCCAGCTGGTTGGCTCGTGTTTCTATCGAGTCCCAGTACCTCTGGTCTCTGCAAAGGGACTGGCATTCCTCCAGACGCTCAGGGTAGTGTTGCCTCAGCACCCTCTCCACCCCTTGCCAATTCCCGCCATGAGGATTGATGGCTTCCACCCCGATCTCATCAACACTTCCAGACACCGCCTCGACAATCTGGTCAAGATCGGTGAGTCCGGGGAGGCAAGGGCTGATGAATGCATGGGTACGAATGCCGTGGTCCCGGAGAGTGCGCAATGCCAGGAGACGCTCCGCTGGGGTTGCTGCCCGAGGTTCCATCCGGTGAGCCAGCTCCCCATCCAACATCGCGAGACTGAAACCCACAGTGCAGCACTCGAACCGTTCGAGCAGGTCCATGTCGCGCAACACCAGGTCGGACTTGGTGAGGATAGAGATGGGGACCTGGTGCTCCAGCAGCACTTCTAGCAGTCTCCTCGTCAGTTGGTATTTCCTCTCGGGTGGTTGATAGGGATCGGTCACACTGGAAAGGAATACCTCCTCCTTGAGGGGTTCTCGCCTGCGGGCCAACTCCGCGCTCAATACCTCAGGAGCATTGACTTTGGCATCCAGGAAAGTCCCCCAGGCCTCAGAATGAGACGTGAATCGTTTCATGAAGCGGGCGTAGCAATACACGCATCCATGTACACATCCCGTGTACGGATTGATGACATAGCTGGCCAGGCGGCTCCTTTGGAGGACGCCTTTCACTTGAACCGATCTGACGCCCATGGTGACCCTCTCTCGCTGCGCCGGAGCCGCAAGCGCATCATGGCAGCCTAACGCTCGACGATCAGCGGCCAGCGAAGCCGGTTCGATGCAGGGAGTTCATGGGCGGCCCACCCAGCCGCCTATATCTTCTCGAGGGCACTAACAGCGGCGGACGCAGCTCTGTTCGTGGCGAGCCTCAGGCCGCGGGCGAGGCGGGCCAGCTCCGGAACGCGCCACGGCTTGCTCAAGACGAAGCGCGCGAGGGCAGGAAAGTTGGGGCCGCCGTCGGGTCCAGCCAAGCCGAACACGGCCGAATCAGTCGAGCCATCGTCGGCGCGGTCGCTAATCGCCCGGAACACCGACCACGGGCAGTGCCGGTCCTCACAGACCGCGGCGATCGCCGCGGTCTCCATGTCGATCGCGATGACGCCCTGTCGTTCAAGGCGTACGACCTCGTCCTGGTCGACCAGCAACTCGTCCGATGTCACCAGTGTTCCTCGGGGCGCGGTGTGGCCGAGAAGGGAGGGCCGATACTCCGTGCCGCTCGATAGATCGATGACGAGATCCGGCACGACGAGGTCCCCGATGTCGACGGTCGGTCCGATGCCTCCCGCTATGCCGACCACGATGACATGATCGACAGGGGTGGAGTCGAGGACACGCTGCGCGGTGCGTGCGGCGGCGCGGGTTCCAATGCCCGTCGTCGTGGCGACGACTTCGACCCGGCCGACCACGCCCGACAGGAGAAGGCCGTCGCCGGACCGCTCCCGAGTGAGGGAGAGCAAGCGCACGAGGGGGCGCAGTTCGGATCGCATCGGTGCGAGAATCGCGACCCGGCGGGCAGCTGCAGGGGGGGTCACATCTTCAATTTACCCGGTGGCGGCCCTCGACGTCCACGTACACGCGTGAGCAGATGGACCGCAGCGAGCTGCTAGACGGCGTCTTGCTAGGGCTGGGAGAGCCCGCCCGTCTCTTCCAGCCATTCGGCGATTGATTCCACCGCCTTCGGTATGTTGCCATCAGACACGTCTAGCCTTAGAGAGGGAAGTAGCGACTCTTCGATGAGCTGGGCCATCGTCTCCTGCTCCGCGACAAAGACCTGCAGGTTGTCGTATTGCGACGGATTGCCCGAGACCTTGATCCGATCAGCCCTCGCCTCGACAAACGTCTCAGGAGCCCGCGTGCAGAAAACAAGCCGGAAACCAAGTTCTTGCAGAGTCCGCTCCAGCCAACCGAAATCGCATTCCCTCCCGCGGTGCATCCGTTGGTAGACCTTCGTGGAGATGTGGAAGCGGTCGACGATCCAAGAGTAGTAGCGGAGCAACTGGAACAACCTGGCCCACGTCCTGTACGTCTCCATCGCCATTGGCTCTTCATCGGGCTCGAAGTTGATCAGGCCCCGGCCCCAAGGGAACTCTGTGAAGCCGCACCACTCGGCAGAGATGAGGGGGGAGTGGTATCGGTACATGCGGGGACCTACGATGCGTGGATGCTCGTTAAGCGCAAACGCTATGTCGGTCTTGTGCGTGAGCCGGGTTCCTTCAAGGATTATCTTGGGGCAGAGTTTCATGTTGACCTAGAACGCGGCCCCGTAGGCAACCCGCCGCCCAACGGCCTTCCTGGTCTCCCGACACCTGCGGCGCAGGCGAGCAACCCTGTGGGCCAGCTGCAGCGAGTCATTCGGCGACGCTACGAGGCGCGAAGGGAGTTGCCTACGGCTGGTGTGTCAGCGCATCGCGCCCGCGAGCTCGACTCCCCACAGGCGGGCCCGCTCAACCTCGCCCTCGCGAAGCGGCCCGTACGCCCCCTTCACGATGAAGCGGTGTGCCTTCGCTATCGGGCGATATCCCGCACGCTCCAGCCCTCGTTCGATCCTCGGCGTGGCGCCTCCCGGCGAGAAGCGGAGGCGCGTCTCAAACGCCGCCGAGAGGCCGTGCCCCTCGGGTAGCGCGTCGAGCCACGAGCGCATCGACGGGTGCGTAAGATCGGGCGGCGACGGCGCCTTCCCTGGATTGTCGGCTATGTTCTCTCGTATCTGGTCGGAAGGGAGCGCGAAGGCAATCACCGGCGCACCGGCCACCAGCAGGTCCACTCCCGCTATCGCCTCGCCAGTAGCCTTGGCGGTGGAGAGTGCTCGTGCCTCCGGCCCGATCCCTTCTGCGATCGCACGAGCGATGGCGGCGGTATTGCCCCATAGGGATTCGTACACGACGACGGCCTTCATGGAACCCACCCTCCTTGGGGGACATCGCGCCGCCGAACGGTGGGGTTCAGCCGCGTTCAACCGGTCATTGAAGACGAGTCTACACTGTTAGACGGCCCTGTCGGCTGACCATAATCAAGGTTGGTGAGCACGAGCCCACCGGCGGTCTACGCAGCGCGCAAGGAGTAAACACTGATTGCAGCCCAGGGCAAGACGAAAACGCAGCAGTAGCTGGCGAGATTCGCAAAAGCGACGAAGCGAAACAGTCGTGAGGTGGGGGTTGGCGTCTTCCACGTCGCGCGCAATACCAGAAGCTCCAGCGGGACCGTCAAGAGGTAGGAGACGATCACCCATATGAAGAGCGGCAACGACGCGAACCCTATCACGGCGATCGGAATGCCGAGGCCAGTGGAGATTACGTTCATGCCGAAAGAAAGGCGGAGACTCATGGACCAGCTCGTCTCGAGGTAGCGCCTCATCAACAGGGCTTCGAGCAACACAGTCACCACAAAGGCGAATGCGGCCCAGACCAAACCATACTGCAGGCCAACAGCCGAAAGGCCAACGTCCTTCACCGGTTCATACAACATCGTCGATTCTCCTGGCAGCTAATGGCCACCCAACGGGCTCGAGCTCAGCTGCCCGGCCAGCCCTTCGAACCTACATTACACCCGATTCGCCGCACTGGCCGGGTCGGCTCCATCGAGTTGTTGGGCGGCGCCGATTGGAGATGAGAAGGGGACAATGATCTCCTAGCTCTGTGGCGACTACCTCGGAGGTGGTGTGCGCAAAACGAAGTCTCCGAAACCGAGCGTGAGCAGGAAGTATATGACAACAGTGGACCACTCTAGCGCGTTGCCAACGCCATCGAGCGCCTGGACGACGGCCACGACGAGTCCGGTGATCGATGCGACGAAGCTGCCGACGAGAACTGCGCGAAGTGCTGGGCCTGAAGGGACTTTGCGAGCAAGCCAGAGTACGGCCGCGAAACCGAGCAGGGCAGAGCCAAAGTAGCGCGGATACGGGCTAGATGGTTCAACGGTGATCCCGTACAGTGACGCCAGGCTAACTGGGACCAGTAGGTAGGCGAGACCGAAGAGAAGTGAGCCGAGAGCGGCGACAGTCATTGTGAGCGTTAGTCTCACGGATAGGCTCCTTTGCGCAGGTTACAGGGCGACGGCCGGCGACCGCCCAACGAATGATTCTATGAAATCCCCCCGGGGGTGAGTTTCGTGCGGGCGTGGGAGGCGCACAATCACGCTCGGAAGCCTGTTTCGGCGGCTCACACGGCGCAGAAGAACAGCAGGCGATCGGCCTCCCATGATCCGTCCCCTTCCACCACTGAGCTTACCCTCTCCTCCGGCCAAACGCAACCAGGGGGTGCATATGCCCGCTGACTCGAGTCGAGTGCTCAGCTCGGTCTGCCAAACCCTCCGCCGCAAGCACTACGCCTGCCGCACCGAAAAGGCCTACCTCCAGTGGTTCCGTCGCTTCATCCGCTTCCCCCAGCTCCGGCACCCCGCCAACATGGGGAAGCCAGAGACCGAAGCATTCCTCACCCACCTCGCCGTCCAGAAGAACGTTGCCTCCTCCGCCCAAGCCGTCCCGGCCCACGCTGAGCGCCCTTGGGCGGGGCCGCTGCCTAAGAGCGGTGCGCATGACGGCTGAGCCGTTTCGCTGGGTCTTTGGCCCGCCGCGTTGACGCCTCTCGCCGGTTTGCGGCAGCGGACTGCGCGGTGTAGAGTTGCTGCGCGTGAGCCAGGAACCATCCCTGAGACTGCCAGTCCAGCGCCGATGGGGAGTCGCTGTCGGTGAGGGCCGGCTGCGAGGCAGTTGCCTGGGGCTGCCAGGGCAAGGAAGAGGCTGGACATGAATCAAGCCACGATCGTGATCCTGGGGGGATACGGCAACACCGGGCGGGCGCTCGCCCGGCTGCTCCTCGAGCACAGCCAGGCGCCCCTGGTCCTGGCCGGGCGCGATGGACAGAAGGCGACGCACGAGGCGGCAGCTTGGAACGAGCGCTTCCCGGGGGAGCGCGTGCGGGGCCTGGCGGCCGACGCTGCCGATCCTGGGAGCTTGCGCCAGGCCTTCGGCGGAGCGGATCTAGTGGTTGTAGCCTCGAGCACGTCGGCCGTCGCCGGGACGGTGGCTGAGGCAGCGCTCGAGGCCGGGCTCGACTACATGGACCCTCACTACTCACGCAGCAAGCTGGCCGTGCTGGGAGAGATGGCACCCCGGATCGAGGCTGCCGAGCGGTGCTTCATCACTGACGCCGGTTTCCATCCCGGGCTCCCGGCCGCGCTTGTCCGTTTCGCCGCGACTCGGTTCGACCGCGTGCGCACGGCCCGGGTGGGGAGCGTGATCCAGATCGACTGGAACGCCCTCACCTTCTCGGAGGCTACCCTCGAGGAGCTCGTCACCGAGTTCCGTGACTACCAGAGCCTACACTACAAAGACGGGCGCTGGCACTCGATGGGCTGGTTGGAGAGCTTCCGCCCAGTTTGGATGACCTTTGGCCATGGGTTCGGCCGGCGTTACACGATGCCGATGTTCCTCGAGGAGATGCGCCCGCTGCCGGATCTCGTTCCCGGGTTGGAGGAGACAGGGTTCTTCGTCGGCGGGTTCAACTGGTTCGTGGACTGGGTGCTCCTGCCGGTCGGGATGGGGCTGCTGTGGCTGTGGCCGCGGGGCGGGGGGAAGCCTTTCGGGCGGGCCATGGAGTGGGGGCTGCGGCGGTTCACGAAGCCGCCCTACGGTACGCTGCTCCAACTCGAGGCCCGCGGGAGCAAAGGGGGCGCCGAATCCAGCCTGTTGGTGAGCGTCTATCATGACGACGGCTACGTGCTGACTGCGGCGGCGATGGTCGCCTGCCTGCTGCAGGTGCTTGATGGCTCGGTGCGCAGGCCGGGGCTGCACTTCCAGGCGCTGCTGGCCGACCCCGTGCGGCTGTTGAAGGACCTGGAACGGATGGGCGTGGAGGTGAGGGAGGAGGCAGGCGCGTAGCCCGGCGAGGACGCTGGCCGTCTCGCACCCGCTTGCGCACCTGGAGGGTGTCGCGTGCACAGCCGGACGGTGCGTCGGGCCGCACCGTCCCGGCGTCCTATCGGGAGGGCTCGCGGCCTCGCGTCCACGGTCCCAGCGCTCTTCTGGGAGCATCCCCGGAGGGGACGAACGGGGGGCGCGCGGGCGGGGGTTCGAAGGCACAGCCTACTATGGCCCGTGTCCCTGTCTCACATGCGTGCGACCTGCTCAGCACAGGATCAACCCCGGCCAGGTGACTCGAGCGGACATCCCGGCGGCGTGCAGGGGTGCGGCACTGGCAGGGGTCAGAGGCGCCTCAGCTGTCGAATGCGCCAGGCGATCCGGGCGAGCCCGTAGACCAGCAGCACAAGCACGGCCAACTGGAAGATGGTCACCGCATCGTAGAACGCCGTGCGGGCGCGATCGCCAGAGCGCGTCGTGAAGATGATGAACGGCATCACGATGATGATCAGGTACCCCAGGAGCCGGCGGTACTTGCGGATCTTCGACTCGGCGTCGGTGTAGATCTCGGCCGCCTCGCCAGGCCGGACCGGCTTGCGGAAGTACTGCCAGCCGGCCATCTCGGCGAGGTACTCCCAGCCGGCGTCGCGGAAGACCTGCAGGTAGACCTGGAACTCGTCGCGCGACATGCGCGGGACGTAGTCCAGCCGGTAGGCGACATCGGCCGGCGCGCCCCGGACGAAAGTGTAAACGCAGGGGAACAGAGGTTGTGCGAGGTGGAGGCCCTCTCGCGCCATCTCGCCCAGCCAGGCTTCCTCCTTGTCATCCTGCCAGGCCGGGAACACCTTGAATTTGCGGACTTTCATGCTTTCCATGGCTGCATCTCCGAGGCAATGCTCATCGCTGATGGGCCGCCCACTCGGCGCCGACGGCTTCCTGGCCGACATTGCGGAACAGTTGGTGGCAATCCTCTTCCTTCTCATCCCGCCAGGCCCAGAACCCTTTGGGTCTCTTCGCAGGGTCTTCGTTCACAGATGCCTCCACAAGGGGCGCTTGAGAGGGTGAACGATCCCGAGGACGAGTCAGGGTTGCCTGCTCCGTTTGAGTTCGTTGATCCGCATCTGGACCTTGATCGTATTGAGTGCCGCAAAGAGTATCCACGAGAAGAACAAGGCGATATACAGGATCACGAACCATTGAGGATGCCTGCCGGGGAATCGCTTGAACATTGCCAAGCCAATCACCAGCAAGACGCCAGCCGACGTGGAGAAACCGGCAGTCAGCCGCTGATACTTCTGGATCTTCGAATCGATGTCGGTGAAGATCTCGGGAGTTCCTCCACCCTGGACCGCCTTGCGCCAGTATTGCCAGCCGTTCCTCTCGCCGAGGTGCTCCCAGCCAGCATCGCGTATCAACTGGAAGTAGTCCTCGGTTTTCTCTGATCTCTTCATGACGTCCAGGCAGTAGACCTCTTCGCGCGGCGCTCCCGCCTGAAAGGTATAGCGGTGGAAAGAACCGGGGGATTTCAGGTGCAATCCACCCCTGGACATTTCCCCCAGCCAGGCTTCTTCCTCGACATCCTGCCAGGCCCAGAACCATTTGAATCTCTTCACGGGTGCGACGTTCATTCCTGCCTCCATCATCCCAGGAGCGGGAGAGTATCCTTGCCAATGCGTGCCATGATCTCCAGGCGGCGAACCTGCTCCGACAGGATCGCCTTGCTCTTGGCCGTCAGGGCATAGGTCTTGCGCCGCTCCTCCTCCTTCACCTTCTCGATCAGCCCTTCCTTTTCCAGTGTGGAGAAGGCGCCGTACAGCGTCCCCGGGCCAACCTCGACGGTCCCCTGGCTGATCTCGGCTACCTTCTGCATCACGGCGTAGCCATGGCGGGGCTCCGCCAGCGCCAGGAGGATGTAGTAGGTCGACTCCGTCAGGGGCAAGTACTTGTGGAAGGGAGGGTGCTCGCTCATGTTCTGGCCGCCTATATCAGGATACGGTATAGCGTCAGACGATATATTACCACACGATATATCGGTTGTCAATATACTTCTGGGGATTGTGGGGAGGCTAGGCGGCGGCGATGACGCCCAGCGCAACGCGCACGAGCACTGCCGTCGCTGGGCCGAGAACCAGCCCGGCCTCCGGGTCGCGCAGGTAATCCCATCCCGGATTTCAGAACCAGTTGGCCAGAATCCCGGTGACGACCATGATCGAGAGCAGGGTGACCTGCGATTGCCCGGGAGATCTCTCCGAGGGGTTCAACGGTTGCGCCGGTCTCAGGCGCAGGGTCAATCATACTACGCTGTAGGGGGTTGGCCGGGGAGCGATGCGTCCTAGAGGGCGGTTAAGGATCACCAAACCAGCAAGAGGACTTCCTGCCCGATGGCGCCGACTCTGTAGAAACTGACGGCGTCAGGTCTTGGGGCTCCGCGTAGGTCGAGAGACAAGGCCTATTGGGTAACTGCAATCAAGAACAGTCTGAGCGGGTAGGTGAGGTAGAGAGCTGGCTTGACTTTGGCCGCCAGTCTCAGGAGTCGCCGCCTGAGGAGCGAAGCGGAGAGCGCTAGGTACGGCGTGGAACCTCGGAGACCGGCGAGGGATCAATATACGGCGTCAGGATCGAAGGCGCCTCCGGGTGATCGATGTGAAGGGCGTGGTCGTAGTCTCCAGCCTCAACCGGCTTCTCATGCGGAACGGGGCGCCGGATTCCGAATATCTCCCAGAATCGGGCGACGAGGACGAGCAGCTGGTATCGATACTCCTGCATTCTCAGCGACTGCCACTCGACGATGGAGGCCATTGCTCCCTGGACGCGGGCCTTGCGACGTACGATGCGATAGATTTGTCCCGGGGTGCGGTAGCCCAGCGGCGAAAGCAGGAGCAGATGGGCGGAGATGAAGAGGGTCGAGAAGGAGATCAGCCGGACCCACCCGCCTTCTTCCCACTTGCCGACGATCTGCCCGACGAAGACCACGCCGGCCAACAGGGCGCTGAAAAGGGCAGCAGCCGCGCCCAAGCGCCGCGCCCTGCCGGTGGAGTTCTCCAGGATGTGCCGCCGGATCGCCAGCGACATGATCGTGATGGGCAGGAACACTCCCACACCGTAGAATGGTGCGGCTAGGGTTGTCCGGCCGCGCACCAGGAGCATGATCAGGACGGCCGCGCCGAAGGTGATCGTCACCGAGCGGGTGAATGTGCCGCGCGGGTCGCGGTAGACAATGGCTTCCGGGATCTCGCCGATGGCCACATCACGCCATTCCGTCGCCTGTGCGTCCTGCAAGGCCGTCATCGAGGCCGCAGCCAGCAAGGCCACTGCCAGGATCTGGTATGCCCAGTAGAGGATCGTCCCACCCGGAATCTGCCCGAAGCCAATCCAAGCCAGGTTGCCGACCAGCGTGCGGCCCAGCGTCCCATCGAAGACGTCGAACCGGATGGCGAAGACTGTCAGGAAGAGCGTAGTCAGGCCGCCGTAGAACAGGAAGGAGGTTTGAACGAACCGCCCGACGCCCGACTTGCCGCTGTAGAAGTCCCAAAGCCGACGGAGGCGGGGCAGGTGCACTTTCCCCCACTTGACCAGCCGGACGTCGTCGTTGATGACGAACTGGATACCGTTCGACATCGCCTCGAGTCCGGTCAGCGCTACCATGCCCTTCATCGAGGCGGTCAGCAGGCGCAGGATCGCCTGGGCGAGACTGGCATGCAGCACCGGCTCGCTTGCCGGGACCGGCGGAACGCCCCGTCCGCTCGCCATCACCAGGCCGACAGCCATCGTCACGCTCAGCAGACCGAATATCCCCAGCAGGGTGAACACGACCCGGGAGGACTCCCCTCGGCCGCGGATGGTCAGGAACCAGGTGACAGCCGCCAGGGCCGCGCCGATGGCGAAGTGCCAGTACCACTGCGTGTTATACGCGTTGAGGATCGACAGGAGTTGATCCCCGCCGGAGAGGGCCGAGACGACGATCGTCAGGACGTAGTCCTCCAGCAACGTCACAGCCACGATCAGGCTCAGCGTCGGCTTGAGGTAGCGCATCGAGGCCGTGTACGACCCGCCGCCTTCATTGAACGGCCCCAGCGAGTACATGTAGATACCGCCGAAGACCAGATTGGCCAGGGCGATGACGCCGACGGCGATGTAGGCGTAGCGCTGCAACCCGTAGGGGTGCAGGGCGCTCATCATCTCTCCGGCGCCGTAGAAGAACGACGTGAAGTAGTCGACGCCGAAGAGCGCCAACGCCGCCAACAGCGCGATCTGTCCCGCGCCGTGCACGTGAGCGTGGTCCTTGTTCTCCCGCGGGGCAACCCGGTACGAGACCAGGACAACGATGATCAAGAGCAGAATCGACAACATGTCCGTTTCAATCCTTCGTGCCACATGACCAGATCATGATCTCCCATCACCCCAGAAAGCGAGCTCGAGCCTGCGCAGCTGGCCCAGGAGGTGATCGCGGGTCGTGGGGGTCATGTCCTTCTCCTGGCCCGCCCTCGCGCCCTCCTGCCGGGCTGCGAGGACGACGAACGCCGGGACGAACAGGATCCTGCCGCGGGGTATGACCTCGAGCTCCCGCCATCGGATCTCCATGAGCTGATCATCGAAGAATGGCAGGATCAGACTCAGGCCGCGGTTCAGCTTGCCTGCTTTGGCCCAAGACTTGGTCTTGCCGATGATTTCGTCGATCTCGATTCGGGCGAGCGCTTGCCCCACCCGGATGCGGTCTTCCTTCGAGATGGCAGACCGAGTCTCTTGCTCGGTGACGTAGAGCTCGACCGACTGCGGTGTGCTGACCTCTTCGGTCCTCATGCTGGCCTCCTACACGCCGGGAGCGGCATTGCTTGCCTGGCACACCATTGCTCTTCTCGCTGGCACGCGTGTCACGACCGGAGAGTTGCCCGGCGGAAAAGGCACTGGACCTCGTGCAGTAGTGACGTCGCGCGCCATTTCAGCTTTCCAAGCAGACATCCTCGCATCGTCTCTTCCATGGCGAGTCTACGACGCGGCCATAAGGCGCTGACAAAGACCAAGGGGAATCCCGTAAAGAACGAATAAAGAGAGGGTGTTGAAAGAGCGCTTGCGAGGAAGGACACGGGATATCTGTGGCGGTGCGGGCTTGGCCCGCACCGCCACAGATATCCCGTCATCTCTCACACAAAGGCGCTCTCAATGAAGACGCCCTGTAAAGGGCGTCTGGGCGGTGGGAAAAGAGTCCTACGAGCCGTGGAGGTAGAGGCTGCCGGCTACTCCTCAACGACGAAGCGGTATCCGACTCCTGGTTCGGTCAGAAAGTACTGTGGGTCCTCAGGATTGTCCTCGAGCTTCTTGCGAAGCTGGCGGACGAACACGCGCAGGTACTCGACATGGTCGGCGTCCGCAGGGCCCCAGACCGAGGTCAGGAGTGATCGGTGCGTAAGCACCCGGCCGGCGTTGGCGACGAGGTAGGCTAGCAGCTTGAATTCTGTACCCGTCAGCTTAACCTCGTGGCCGTTCTTCAGTACCCGGTGTTGAGCCAGGTCAATTTCCAGGGCCCCGGCCTTCACAAGCGTTTCCTTGGCGCCTTGGGCTTGCACCGAGTGGCGCATTGCCACGCGAATTCGGGCGAGCAACTCCTCGATCCCGAAGGGTTTCGTCAGGTAATCGTCGGCCCCACGGTCGAGGGCGCGCACCTTGTCGCCCTCAGCGTCGCGCACCGAAAGGACAATGATTGGAGCCTGGGTCCACTCACGCAGCCGCGCGCAGACCTCGAAGCCATCAAGGTCGGGGAGACTCAGATCCAGAATAACCACGTCAGGCGGCTGCGCCGCGGCCAGGGTCAGACCCTCTTCGCCCCGGCTGGCTGTGGACACGCGGAACCCCTTCGCTCCGAGAATGGTGCGCAGCGCCCGCAGGATCTGCGGCTCGTCGTCAATCACCAGGATGTGAGGATGCTGGTTCATGGCTATCCAATTCACGAGGGCCCGAGCCTTCCCAGGTCATCGGGAGCAGGAACTTGAAGGCCATCCCGCCGGGCAGGTTCTCTGCCCAGATGCGCCCGCCATGGGCTTCAACGATTCCCCTGCAGATCGAGAGGCCCAGGCCGGTGCCGGTGATTTGCTCGCGTGCCGTGACGCGAAAGAATTTGTCGAAGATGCGCTCCAGGTAGTCCTCGGGGATCGATGGACCTTCGTTCTGGACTTCCACCAACACCCACGAGCCCTCCTGCCGTGCCGAGACACGAATCGTGGTCTCGGGTGGTGAGTACTTGGCGCTGTTGCTCAACAGGTTGCGAAACACTTGTTCAATCTCGACGAAGTCCACGGGAACGAGCGCTAGGTCCGATGGGATCTCAGCCACAACCGAGTGCTGGGCAAGCGCCTTCTTCATCCCGCCGAGGACCGACCGCAGGATCTCGCCCAGGTCGTTCCACTGCCGCAGTGGCTTGAGCGAGCCGGCCTCGATTCGCGACATGTCGAGCAGGTTGCCGACCAGGTCGTTCAGGTGATCGGTTTCCTCCTCAACCGCCTCCAGCAACTCATCGCGTGCCTCGGTGTCCCAGCTCACCGCGGCGCTGCGCAGACTGGTCACTGCGGCCTTGATTGTAGCCAACGGCGTGCGCAGTTCGTGTGAGACCGAGGAGAGTATCGCCGACTTGAGGGCGTCGCTCTGCGCCAGCGCATGGGCGCGGTCTTCCGCCAGCGCCAGGCCCACGCGCTCCACAGCCAGTGCCGCCTCTCTGCCGAATGTGCGCAGAAGCTGCTCCTCCTCGGATGTGACCCCGCCTTCCCCGCGCCACAGAGTGATCTCCCCCATCTGGCCTCGCATCCCCTGGATGGGGACAAGGGACGTGGGCCTCTGCATCGGCAGGCCGGCATCCGAGGGCAAGGCCAGGACCTCGAGGTCGGCATTATTCTCGGGTCGGACGCTCACTCGGACGAAATCCCCGCGGAAGGTTGCGAGCACCTGTTCGGCGACCACCCTCACAATCGACTTGCCGTTGCGCAGTCCCACGAGGGCGGCCGTCAACTCGTGCAGGTGGATTGCTTCATGTTCCCTTGCTTGCGCCCGCGCCAGGCTGGACTTGGCCCGGCCAACGAGCTGGCTGATGGTGACGGCCACGACCAGGAATACGAGAAGGACAAGGATATCCTCGGCGCGTAACACGTGTAGCGTGAAATAGGGGGGCAGGAAGAAGTAGTTGAACGCGAGGAAGGCTCCCAGCGCGGCGACCAGCCCGGGCCCCAGTCCCCAGAGAGCAGTGCTCAAGCCCACTGGGAGAAGGTAGAGCAGCGCCACGGTGGGTGTGGTGACCAATTCCCGAAAGGCATACAGCAAGCCGCTGGTGAGGACGATCATCAGGACTGCAAGAAGCGAGCGAGAGACCGTGCGGATCGCGACTCGGCGCATAGCGTCCTTCAATCGACAATTATCCTCCGAGCGAAGCAAAGTGAAAGGGGTGGGGGCCTAGGATGGCGAGGCCGGCCAAGAAATCCTCAGCTCACACGTTGTCACGCTGGGCCTCCCAGCGAAATCGAATACGGTAAGTGGCGACCCGTCGACTCATGAGGCGCGCATGAGCCCGAAGACCCTCGTCCGGCTGGGAGGGTACCGAAACCCAGGCCAGGCGCTCGCCCGGCTTCTGCTCGAGCATAGCGACATGCGCCCGGGTCTGGCGGCACGCGATGGTGAGAAAGCGGGAACGGCTCAACCTCGTGAAATCGGGGTGCGAGGTTGTCAAATGCAGGCCCTCTCCGCGAGAGCCCGCAAGCCGGTGCTGCACTTCCAGGTGCTGTCGGCCGAGGCCGTGCGGCTGCTGAAGGACCAGAAGTGGATGGGCGCGGAGCTGAGGGGGCAAGCGCGTTTCTATTCCACCCGGGCGTGGAGGGTGACCCGGATGGAGGAGATGCCCCACGTCTGCGGGGTCAGTCTCAGCCGGTAGATCCCGTCCTGGGCGGCCGTGAAAGGGATTACCCTGCGATAGAAGCAGTTCTCCGAGGCCATGCACCCGATCAGGGGGTCAGCTGCGCTCAATTCGGCCACAACGCTGCCGGAGGGGTCGAGAAGCTGCACATCCAGGGCGATATCCGGGAAGCCCTCGCCCGGCTGCATGCTCGGCTCGATCCAGAGGTAGCGGACATCAGGACTGCCCGTCAGGCTGACTTGGGCGGTACGAACTTCTCCCGGCGGCCGCATGCCCGGCAGCAGGGCGCCGGTTCCCCCGACCTCGTCGCAGAACGTTCGGCAGGTGGCTGTCCCTGCCAGGGATCCAAAGCCCCCGATCGTCGGATTGAGGCGGAGTTCCCGGTTGGCAAACCAGAACACGCCGGCCAGTATCGCCAGGCAGATGATCAACGTGGAACCACCCACGACGGCCCATTGTTTCCGCTTGCTCCAACGCGCCGCCATCGGCGGCTTGGGCGCCAGCGAGGCTGGATCGAAGCGGGGCTCCGGCATGAAATGTGGGAACCGCCGCGCAAGCCAGGTGAGCAGAATGCCTTGGTAGATCATCACCGGCATGGTAATCCCGACGGCCACCAGGTAGGTGATGAACGAAATGTCGGGCGAGGGCAGGTGGAGGGTCTGGGTCAGGAACTGGCCGAGGCCGGCTGGAAGGGCCCAATGGATTCGTGCAATCTCGGGCAGTGGACTGGTCATGGCGGTATAGGTTCGGGAGGCGATGAGAAGATAGATGACCATCCCGGCGAAGGGTGGGAACTGCAAGGGAAGGGAGAGGATTCCGATTGTGGTGGCAACGGCTACGCTGACCAACGCCAACAGGATCACAACCGGCACCGAGAAGTGGCCCCACAGGAAAACGCAGGCCACAACCGACTCGAGGGCCAGGATTGGCAGGATGAGCTTGCCCCCGGCGCGGTCCCAACGAGCGAAGAGATTGTTGGCCGCCTCCGGGCCGAGGGGACCTCTCATGGCGAACAGCTGAGGGTAGGACTTGCCGAAGAGGCGCAGGACAAAGGTGAGCACTGTGCCGGCCGAGAGGAAGATCGTGAGGGCCAGGCCGGCATCGTGGAGAAAGGAGAGGAAGGTCCCGGAGAGGGAGGCGAGGTGGAGGCGCAGGCCGAGGAGCGTGGTGTTGATCTCCGGGGTAGACCAATTGACGTGGAGGAGGGGGTTGTCTGCCCCGCCGACGGACCAGGCGATGACCCGGTCGGCGAATTGTGCCCAGAGAATCTGCCCGATGACGGGCATGACGCCTACCCAAGAGAAGATCATCGTGGCTATGCCTGCGGTCATGGCAGTTTCAACGGCTCGGGCCGAGGGAAGGTGGCCGGACAGGATCATGGCCCCCGCCAGCCACTCGTAGTACATCAGCTGCAGGACCGCGAGGCCGGCTGCCAGTTCGAGCCGGCGGACGGCCCGCAGGATTATGCTCGGTTTTTTGGTGGGTGTTTGGTCTGCCATGGATGTCGGAGGGCATCCTTTCTTGCCTGCGCGCCTCCTGGGGGAGAGGCGAGCGAAAGTCGGGCGGCCCGCATCATGGGCCCGCTGCTCGGTCTGATGCAACAAGAGTACCACTCGAGCGCCTCGGCCCCTGGGGGGAAAGACGTCCTGCACGCGGGGTTTGCACTCTGGCCAGCAAACCTGCTCCCTGGTGGGGCAGTCTCGACCGTGCTTGCACCCCCGAAGGGTGCGGCGGGACGCCGGGTCGCCCCGGCGAGGACGCCGGGGCGCGCGGTCGGAGGGGGCCGCGCGGCCTCGCGTCCACGGTCCCAGTGCTCTTCTGGGAGCATCCCCGAAGGGGACGAACAGGGCCGTCTCGGCCCGGTGCTCTTCTTGGCTTGTATGCGGCCCTCAGCATCCTCGGAGGCAGGGTGTTGAAGCGCATTGGATTCGGCTATATCATGATGCAGGAACCGGGGCCGATACCATCCCCGAGACGAACCCCTGGACCTCCTTGTCATGGGGGCCACTCACCTTCACCGCAGCTACCGGCCCAACTTCACAGGAGGTCGGGCGGACCTGTCCCATCTTCGATCCCCGCGGCAGGTCGGGGAAGCCCTTGCGTCCGAAGTGCTCGGCAAATGGTGATTTCGACATGGGGGCTGGGGATCTGATCGGGCCGCTGTGGCGCAAGGTCGCTGAACGGTCTCTCGAGGGCCGGGGGATCGCATTCGGGGGTCTTTCCCCAGGCATAAGAGCGATCCGCGAAATCGCACGCGACCGCTAGGCAAGGAGACGGGATGAACAGCCTCATTGGGCAGACGGTTGGCGGCTACCGGATCCTGGAGCAGATCGGCCAGGGGGGGATGGCCACCGTCTACAAGGCGTACCAGCCGTCGCTCGACCGAAACGTGGCAGTGAAGGTGCTGCCCGAGCCTCTGGCCCAGAGGCCTGGGTTCGAGCAGCGCTTCCGGCGCGAGGCGCGGGCGGTGGCCAAGCTAGAGCATCCGCACATTCTGGCGGTCCACGACTTCGGCTTGGAGGGGAACCTGTACTACCTTGTCATGCGCTATGTGCCGGCCGGGACGTTGAAGGCGCTGCTCGGCCGGCCGATTAGCCTGGTGATGGCGGCGGAGCTTGTGGGGCAGATGGCAGAGGCGCTCGACTATGCCCACGGGCAAGGGATTGTGCACCGGGACGTGAAGCCGTCGAACGTGTTGATGGACCGAGGGGGATGGGCCCTGTTGACGGACTTTGGCCTGGCGCGGATGATGGAGCCGACAGAGCAGATCACGGGGACCGGGGTGGGGATCGGGACGCCCGACTACATGAGCCCCGAGCAGGTGCTGGGACGGAAGGCGGATGAGCGGAGCGACATCTACTCCCTGGGGGTGGTGCTCTATGAGATGCTGACGGGACGGGTGCCCTACGAAGCGGACACGCCGATGGCGGTGGCGATGAAGCACATCTACGAGCCGTTGCCGCTGCCGCGTGCCGTGAATCCGAGCATCCCGGAGGGAGTGGAGCGAGTAGTGCTGAAGTCCATGGCGAAGGCCCCCGAGGATCGCTATTCGACGGCTGGGGAGCTCGCGCGGGCGTTGCGGGCGGCGGTGGCGGAGGCCGCGGCGAAAGTCGACGTGGTTGGCGAGGGCGTCACGCTGGAGGAGGTCGTGACCGAGCCGAGCGTGCAACCGAGGAGGCCAAGCGCCAAAAGGAGACTGTGGCGGTTTGTGGGATTGGCCCTGGGGCTAATGGCAGTTGCTGTGCTTGCTTGGGGGTTGCCCATCAGGGTCGATGTCTCCAGCGGGGGGATCGCGCTGGCGTGGGGGACTGCGCCGCCCCCACCGCCAACGCCCTTGCCCACGGTCGCCCCCCGCACGTCGCTGTTTCAGTGCACGGATGCCATCGGCTGCGTGACGATCGGCCCGGGTGAACCGGTCCACATCGCCTATCTGCTCGTGATCTCCGGCCCGAACGAGACCCTGGGAGTCGACTCGCGGAACGGGGCCGAGATCGCCATTGCCGACCATGGCCCGGTGCTTGGGCACGATGTCTTGTTCACCGGTGAGGATGGTGGCTGCAGCGCCGAAGGCGGCCAGCCCGCCGGAACGCGCCTGGCGGCGGATCCCACCATCATCGGCGTGATCGGCACGTCCTGCTCAAGCGAGGCCCGTGTGGCCATGCCCTTGCTCTCGGCGGCCGGGTTCTCGGTCATCTCGCCGTCCAACACCGCCCCGGACCTGACCCTGGCTGGGAACGAGAACCAATGGCCGGGGTACTTCCGGACAGCCCACAGCGACCTGGTCCAGGGCGCGGCGGCGGCTGATTTCGCCTACAACTCCCTGGGCGTTCGCGCGATCGCGACCATTCACGACGGCAGCCTGTACGCGGACAAGCTGTGCGAGGTCTTCAGAGGTGCGTTCGAGGGCTTGGGCGGCACGGTCACCGGCCAGGGCGCGGTTACGCCCGACCAGACCGACATGAGCGGCATCCTGGCCGACATCGCCGCCGGCCAGCCCGAGCTGATCTACTACCCGATCTTCATGCCTGCCGGCGCTTTCATCACCCGCCAGGCCCGGGAAACGACCGGGCTGGAGGACGTCTACCTGATGGGCGCCGACGGCCTGTTCTCGCCGGATGTGGCCGAGGGTACCGGCGCGGCTGTTGAGGGCTTCCTGGTCTCGAGCCCAGACCTGACGGCCTTCGGCGATGCCTACAGGAGGGACTTCCTGCCCAAGTACGTAGAAAGGTTCGGCACAGAGCCCATCAGCATCTTCCACGCCCATGCCTACGACGCCGTCGGACTCCTGTTGACGAGGATCGAGCAAGTGGCGGTCATGGACGCCGATGGCACCCTGCACATCGGCCGGCAGGCGCTGCGCGATGCCCTGTACGCCACGAGGAACTATCCGGGGTTGACCGGCGACCTGACCTGCAGCCCCACTGGCGACTATGCCGATCCCGTGATCGCTGTCTACGAGTACCACTCTGTCGATGGTGCCGGCGTGTACCCGCCCGAGAGGATTTGGCCATAGCCTCGGCCCGATCACCGAGCGGAGCTCGTGACGCGGGGCTTGGATAGATGGGGCCTGGCCTTCAAGCGTAGGCCTTGAGGCGACATTCCCTACTGGTCGATGCAGGATCAACCGAGGAGAACTCGGGCCATGCGGGGCCTGGGTCCACCGGCGCAACAAGAGGGGGCCCATGGGGAGAGACACACGCGTCATGGGGCCGTATGTGGGCTACTGGATGCCCTGCTCACCCTCGAGGGGAGCGATTGCTGCACACGGCGCTGTTGCACGGTGCGCTCCCACGTCAAGGCTAACAGGAGCCGCGTCTGACTCCGTCCCACCCCTCGCGCCGCACCCCCGAAGGGAGCGGCGGGCCGCACCGTCCCGGCCCAGCACCTGCGCTCTGGGCAGGTGTGTCCTAGCGGGAGGGCTCGCGGCCTCGCGTTCACGGTCCCAGCGCTCTTCTGGGAGCATCCCCGAAGGGGGGCGAACGGGGGGCGCGCGGCTCGAACGGGGGCGTCTCGTATCGCCCCGGCGAGGACGCCGGGGCGCGCGGGTGGAAGGGGGGTCGCGCGGGCGGAGCGGTCTGGCCCCGGCGGGCCGGGGCTCG
>CAZEMA010000028.1:5582-25685 GCA_964513155.1 uncultured Anaerolineaceae bacterium | reverse complement strand
TCCGCGGTCCAACGCGGCGGCCGGCGTTCAGGATTCCGCCCCTTCCCCCATTCCCACCGGCCGCTCGTCCCAAAGAACGGGGCAGGCGGCACGGTTCCTGCAACTTCTGGCGCGTCCCTCAGACAGGGACTCCAGCCGTGTGGTCAGACCCGCTTGCGCTCGGCTCGATGCAAATGCTAGAATGTGCTATCTGGGTCTGCCCGTTCGATCGCTCCACGGAGGTGTACTGTGTCGGAGCAGAAGAATAAGCTTCTGAAACTGATGCGCTTCTGGCTGTTCGGGACCTTTGTGATTGTGTGGGCATCCATCACGATCTACATCGGCATGTTCACCAATCGCGACTGGCTCGCGGCCATCGTAGCCGGATGGCAGATCTGGGGGGCGGCTGCTGTCCTGTGCATCGTCTTCTACTTCATCTACAAGTACATCCTGGGCCGCAGGCCCGACTAGCATGTCTGGCGGGGCGTTGAGATCAGCGCGCCCCGTCTGGTGTGTTGGCCGGCGGTAGGGCGGCGGGCAGCAGTCGAGATGCCGGGCCGACAGCATCTCATTCTGGAGTGCCGTCCGGAGCAGGAGTCGCACGGCGCCCTTCGGAATCTGCCCACGGAGTAGGTCCATCCGGGGCCTTTCGCTGATCCCGCGTCAATCGCAGCGGGCACCCATCTGGGCTTCGTCAGGCTGAAGCCAGGTTCAGGCCTGCCCTATCCAGGGCAGGCCTGTGGTGCATGGATCGCGGAGCCCTGGCGCGCGCGCCAGGCATAGCCTCGGTGCCGAGGGAGTTGCTGATGGAGATCTTGGGAGAGGGCAAGGGCCAGCTTGTCGGCTGGCACGACCCGGACGACAACCGCCGCTGGATCCAAGAGAACAAGCGGCGCGATCTGTGCGATAAGCGGATGGGCCTGGCCGAGGCCGTCTCTCGCTACGTCCGGGACGGCGACTTGTTGGCGATGGGGGGCTTCGGGCACGTCCGCGTCAGCCTGGCGGCCGTATATGAGATCATCCGCCAGCGGCGGCGCAACCTGATCATGGCCGGCAAGACAGCGGTGCACGACTCCGATCTGCTCATCGCCTCCGGATGCGTAGACCGAATCGAGGTCGCCTACGCCTTTGGCCATGAGTTGCGCGGCCTCTCGCCGGCCTCGCGGCGCGTCGTTGAGTCGGGCGAATGCCAAATCGTGGCCGAGACGAGCAACGCCGGCTACCAGTGGCGTTTCCTGGCGGCGATGATGGGTCTGCCCTTCATGCCTTCGCGGAACTTGCTGGGGACCGATACGTTGAAGCATTCCTCGGCCAAGGTCGTTGCCGACCCGTGGAGCGGCAAACCGATATGCCTGCTTCCGGCCTGCTATCCCGACGTGACCCTCATCCACGTCCCGCGCTGCGACATGTTCGGCAATGCCCAGGTGGACGGGACGATCATTGAGGACTTTGAGCTGGCCCGGGCCGCTCGCCGGGTCGTCATCACGACGGAGGAGATCATCCCTGACGACACGATCCGGGAGGAGCCCTGGCGCACAGTGATCCCGTTCTACCTGGTTGATGCCGTGGTCGAGGCGCCCTACGGGGCCCACCCGTGCCAGATGCCACGCCGCTACTACTTCGATGAGGACCACATCCGCTCCTGGATGGGCCGATCCAAGACCGCCGAGGGAGCGGCTGAGTACTTCGAGGAGTTCGTGTTCAGCGTGCCCGATTTCCCCGCCTACCTCGAGAAGATCGGTGGCGTTCGACGCATGCACGAATTGGAGCGCATCGAGCAGCTGAAAGGCTAGACATGGAAGGACCCCTTGGGTTGTCAGCTGGCTTGTCCTGGAGGTCTGGATGACGACGTCCGGCGCCACCTACACGTCCACGGAGCTCCTTGCCTGCGTGGCCGCCCGACTGCTGGAGCCTGGCAAATCGGTCTTTGTAGGCACGGGCCTCCCGATGATTGCGGCCATGCTGGCCCAGCGCACTCACGCTCCAGGGCTTCTGATCATCTTCGAGGCTGGTGGCATCGGGCCACAGGTGCCGGTTCTTCCGATCTCGGTTGGCGATTCCCGCACGTTCCACAGGGCAGTGGCAGCTTCGAGCATGCACGACGTCATGTCGATCTCCCAGGCGGGCTATCTGGACTTCGGATTCCTGGGCGCGGCGCAGATCGACCGCTATGGCAATGTCAACACCACGGTCATCGGGGACTACGAAGACCCGATCGTTCGGCTGCCAGGCAGTGGCGGGGCCAACGACGTGGGCTCCTTCTGCCACCGGACGATCATCGTTATGCGCCAGGACGAGAGGAAATTCGTGGAGAAGGTCGACTTCATCACCACGCCCGGATACTTGGGCGGCCCCGGTGAGAGAGAAAGGGCGGGGCTACCCGCGCGCAGCGGGCCCTACCGCGTGATCACGCAGCTGGGCGTCTACGGCTTCGACGAAACGTCCTGCGAGATGACGCTTCTCTCCTTACACCCTGGGGTGGCGCTAGAGGAGGTTCAGGCCAACAGTGGCTTCCGTCTGCGCCTGGCAGAGCCGCTGGGCAGAACCAGCCCACCCTCTCCCGAAGACCAACGCGTGCTCCGGGAGATTGACCCTACCGGGCTCGTCATCCCCATATCGGACCACAGACCATAGACGATTGACCATAGACCTCGGGCGGTGGCTATCGTCCATGGTCCATCGTCCGTGGTCAGTTCTATGAACGACAGGCCTGTGCCTGGGCGCTCTGGCGCGTCTCGCTTTTGTTCTTCGAGAGGCTTGACTTCCAGAGAGCTATGCCGTATACTATACCTTGTGACACCAATTAGATCGCGCGGCAATAGCAGCGAGTCGAAGATGGGCGTTGACCGGGAATTGAAACGTGGCACGCTAGAATTGATCCTGCTCAGGCTGCTTTCCGAGCGCCCGATGTATGGATATGAGCTGGTTACGGAGCTGCACCGGAGGGCGGGGGATGTCCTTACACTCAAGGAAGGGACCCTCTACCCTGTGCTCTACCGACTGGAGGACGCCGGATGGATCGAGGCAAGGTGGGAGACGCTGGAGCGCGGAGTGCCGCGCAAGTATTACCAACTCACACGGCCCGGGACTGAGCAGCTGCGCGCTCTCATCCGCGACTGGCGAGCCTACGCGCAGGCAGTCAACAGCCTCCTGGGCGGGAAGGGTTAGGCATGGACGAGACGGAACGCTACATCCGGGATGTGCTGCGCAACATCCCCTTCCCCCTCAAGGAGCGGGACCGCATCGAAGAGGATCTTCGGGCGCACCTGGAAGCCGCGCAGGCTGCGGGGGATTCGCCCGGCGCGGTGATCAGCCGGATGGGAACGCCCGTGGAGGTCGCCGAGGACTTGTTGTCCCAGGTGCCGCTCCGCTACGCCGGATTCTGGCGCAGGCTGGGTGCCTTTGCCCTTGATCTCTTCCTTGTCGTCGTACTGGCGGCGGTCCCGGCCATCGTGGCTATCGGATTGAGCAATCTGGTGCCCGCGCATCCGGTTGGATGGGGCTACATTCTGGGGGCCGTGATTCTCCTGGCGGTGTTCGTGTGCGCTGCGGCCGCGGTGGGTGTTGTCGTGCTCTACTTCCCCATCCTGGAAGGGCGCTTCGGGCGCACGCCAGGCAAACGTCTGCTCGGCCTGTGGGTGCTCAAGGAAACGGGCCTGCCGATCGGCTACAAGGAGGCCTTCCTGCGACGGCTCTCGTTCTACTTTGAGATCCTGGCCATGGACGCGCTGTTCATCCCCTTCACGGCCCGACACCAGCGGGCCTTTGACGTCGTGGCACGCACGGTGGTCATCCAGGAGTAGGGCAGACCACGGACCACGGACCGCAGACCATGGACCATAGACCACAGACCACAGACCGCAGACAGAGGACCATGGTTATCGTCCATGGTCTATCGTCTATCGTCCGCGTCTATCGTCCGCGCTGAGCCTTCTACTCTTCGCCCAACACTCTCCGGGCGATGACCATGCGCTGGACCTCGCTCGTACCCTCGCCGATGGTCATCAGGCGCGCGTCGCGGTACATGCGCTCGACGGGGTACTCGCTGCTATAGCCGTAGCTTCCCAGGATCTGGATGGCGTTGCGACAGACCGCCTCAGCGATCTCGGTGGCGAAGAGCTTTCCGATGGCGGCTTCCTTGCTGAAGGGCAGCCCCCGCCCCTTGAGCCAGGCCGCTCGGTAAACCAGGAGCCGTGCGGCATCGATCTGGGTGGCGGCATCGGCGATCATCCACTGGATGGCCTGGTGAGCGGCCAACGGTTTGCCGAAGGCCTTTCTTTCCTTGGCGTAGCGGACGGCCTCCTCGAATGCGGCCTCGGCGAGCCCGACCGACAGGGCGCCAATGCCGATCCGGCCGCCGTCCAGGACCTGAAGCGTTTGCGGGAGCCCACGCCCCACCTCGCCCAGCAGGTAGTTGCGCGGGACGCGAGCATTCTCGAAGGTCAGGGCGTGGGTGGGTGAGGCACGGACGCCCATCTTCTTCTCCGGGGGGTGTATGTGCAGGCCTGGGGTACCGGTAGGGACGATGATCAGGCTGAGCGACCGCGAACCCGGCGCCGGGTCGGTGCGGCAGAGGACGTTGATCAGGCAGGCCACGCTGGGGTTGGTGATCCAGGCCTTGGCGCCGTTGATCACCCACTCATTCCCATCAAGCACGGCGCGGGTCTTCACAGCTCCAAGGTCAGAGCCGGCCTCGGGTTCCGTCAGTCCCAGGGAGCCAAGCCCGGCCTTTCCAGAGGCCATGCCCGGGAGCCAGCGCCGTTTCTGTTCCACCGTCCCGAACATCTGGATCGGCGCGCAGCCCAGGCTGTTGTGCGCGGCTACCGTGAGGGCGGTACCTCCGCAGCCCCATGCCACCTCCTCGATGGCGATGGCCGCACTCACCGGATCGACCCCGGCGCCGCCAAACTCCTCACTGATATTCAGCCCCAGTAGCCCGAGTGGGCCCATCTTGCGGATGGCCTCGGCGTTGAGTTCCGCCTTGGCATCCATCTCGGCGGCCTTGGGTCTTACCTCCTGGGCGCTGAAGTCGTGAACGGCCTGGCGCCACATGCGTTGTTCTTCAGTCAACTCGAAATCCATTTCCGGTCTCCTCTTTGCCGACTGCCGTGCGCGTCACGGACGATAGACGATAGACAATGGACGGCCAGTCAGGGAGCACAGCGGGCGCAAGCTCTTGCCATCCAAGGGCGCAGCATCCGCGGGTACCAATACCATAGCACGTCCCGGGCCGGTCGCCGATAGCTCATGGCTTTCGAAGACGGTGCTGGATAATCTGGAGGAGGATCTCGACGTTGGGGATCTGGCCGGCAGCCAGGCGGAGACCCCGGGCGTTGCCGGACGCCGATTCCAGGCGGAGCAAGCCATCTTGCAGCGCAGCTCCGCTGAGCTCCTGCCAGGCCATGTTCTGCTTCTTATATGACAATCCTTCCGCTGATAGCACGAGGGGGCCGAAGACGAGAGGCTTTGCGTTGGCGAGGTCCTGCATGTTCTCGACCAGTAGACCGGGATAGACGTGGCGTTTGATGGTCTCGGCCAGAGCGTCGATATCCGTCAGGGCAGGAGGTAGGTGCAGGCGGCTCGCAGGGGCAACGCCGCCGGCCTTGTTCGCACGGGCGCGGACAAGAAGGAGATGCAGGTCGGTTCGGGTGCCGTGAGCCAGGCCGGGCAGACCATAGCGCACTGCCGAGGTCCGGATCGCACGAATGGAGCTCCAGGGGATCATCATGCCGCGCCGGCTACGCTGGTAGGTTAGGCCTCCCTCGAACGCGCAGACCAGCAATCCTTGGCCTGCCCACGCCATCAGAAGGACGATGAGGCTGACGCCCGTGAGGCAGGCACCGACGGCCAGGGAAGGTGTTGCCCATCTCCAGACGACCGCCGGACCGAAGGTCGTGTAGGCGAAGTATCCGCGCGCGACTCCGATCACCCAGGCGATCAGAGCGCCGCCGAAACTGGCTGCGGCGCTCCACACGTAGGTCCGCCGCAGCGCCGGCCGCACGCGGTGCTCACTGAGGAGGGGTCCCAGTCGGTCCGCCGGGGTGGATCGTGGCGCGTCAGGCAAGCGCTATTCCTCCATGGGCTCCTCCGATTGCTGGCCGGAGGCAATCGGGCGCCGTGAGGCGCGGCGCCGAGTGTAGGAGCCGCCGCCAGACTCTCTGCATGAGGGGTGACCCGGCCGACTCCCCCCTGCGCGGCGGGACTCCGGGAGTGGTGACGTCTATTCGGCCGGGACGAAGTAGACGTCGGTTGGCTTCAGCTTGCTGTTGCGCAGGAAACGTGGCCGGACCTCCATCCCGATCCAGTCTAGCGAAGCCTCGTCCGGGTCAACGCCCAACAGGCGGGTGAGGAACAGCGTGTTGACGCCCTGGAATTCGATCAGGGCAAGGACGAAGGGCGTCTCCGGCAGGAACTCCTCCGAGCCGAAATGGCAGACGGTGAACGCATGCACGCGGGCCTTGCGGTCAGTGATGTCAATCCACTCGGTCTCTCGGCCGGAGAACATGTCGTGGCCGCGCGGGGTGCCATAGGCGTAGCCCGAGTCGGTGTCATGCGTCGCCAGCAATCGCCGGTTTGAGGCCCCGGCGAACCACGGGCTGTCCTGGCCGTAGGAGTGCAGATACGTGACCTTGTACTCCTGCTCGATCTGCAGGGGAGCCATGCGCTTGAGGAACGCCAACGCGTCGGGATCGGTCTCAACCGGGAAGGGGATACCGTGGACGATGTACCCGCCCAGGGTTTCGGGTCGTTGTTCGGGTAGCTTGGGCATGGATTGCTCCTCGCGCTTCATCCGAACGACTTCGGAAGTCCGCAGGACTTCCGAAGTCGTTCGGCCTAGTTCTCCCTTTCCAGGATGCTTACAGTGACGTAGGTGCCGGTGCCTGCGTGCGAATGGATGGCCCCCCGGCGGGGCGTCTTGACCTGCAGCGCATCGTCGCCGAAGTGGTTGGCGATCGTGCCCTGGAGCTGCCACATCGCGAAGACGGCCTGCATCAAGCCGGTGGCGCCGACGGGATGGCCGCAGGCGATCAGGCCGCCCGAGGGGTTGACCGGGCAGACGGGCTTCTCGGGGAGCTGAAGGCCGTAGTCGATGCCCGGCATGAATGCCTTGCCCGAGGCGGCGAAGGGGCCGCCCTCACCGTAGCGGCAGAGGCCCAAATCCTCGTAGGTCTGGATTTCGCTGGAGGTGTAGGCATCGTGCAACTCGACGAAATCCAGCTCGCGGAGCGGGTCGGAGACACCCGCATGCTTGTAGGCCATGTTCCCGGCGGTACGCCCGGCGCGGAAGGAATGCACCCCGGGGTAGCGGGTGCCATGGTCCCACAGCTTCTTATAGTAGCGGCGCGTCTCGTCGGAGGACTTCTCCTGCTCGGTGGCATAGTCCCGCAGGAAAGTCTCGTAATCGAGATGGGGCCGATCGGACATGCGCATGGCGTCGGTGCCGCGGCCGATGCCGGTCACGCGAACCAGCGGCCGGGGGATGCGGCCTCCGGCGGCCTCTAGCCGCTTGAGGCCGTCTTCGGAGCACAGGATCGTCGCCGCGGCACCGTCGGACATCACGCAGATGTCCAGCCGGGTCAGCGGCCAAGCGACCATCGGCGCCCGGCGGACGTCCTCGATGGTCAGCCGCTCCCGCTTCTGGGCGTACGCGTTGTGGTAAGCGTTGATGTGGTTCTTGACCGAGACGTGGGCCAGCTGCTCGACGGTCGTCCCGAATTCCTTCATGTGGCGGGTGACCATCATGGCGTAGTAGCCGGAGTAGAAGCCGCCCACCGGGTAGTCCCAGGAGACATCGGAGGCAAGGGCGATGAACTCGTTGCCCTTCCAAGTTTCCACATGACTCATCGTCTCGAAGCCATAGGCGAGGCAGACATCCATGTGGCCGCTGGCAATGGCCTTCCAGGCCTCCTGAAAGCAGATGCCCCCCGTAGCGCCGCCGCCCTCCACCCGGTGCCCAGGCTTGGGGCAGAGGCCCAGATAGTCGTGGGCCATGATGCCCGCCATCAGCTGCCGCGTGAAGTGGTCGGAGAAGTACGAGGCCACCGAACCATCCACCAGCGAGGTGAAGGTGGGGAAGTCGAGGTGGATGTCGGCGATGGCGTAGTCGTAGGCTTCTTTGACGACCGCCTGGAAGGTCTTGTCGGGACGGGCCTTGGCGAACTTAGAGACCCCTCCCGACACGGCATACACGGCTCGCATAGCGTCCTCCCTGGACTGAGAGCTCGAAGCGACGGGATTGTACCCCGGGACCCATGCCGGAGCAAAAGGGTGCGCGCACCGACATCCGGGGATTGTGCTAGTATGGTGACAGACGTGGTCTCTCACGGGCGGCGGACTACTCGAGCAGTGGAGACGCGCGTCAGGATCCTTCGACCCACCAAGATCCCGGGGCATGGCACCGATGTCTGGCCAAGGCGACTGGGCTGATAGGGGGCGGCCGACGGGCTTCATCTGCAATCCCAAAGGAGGGCACTATGGGCGAGAGCGTCTACAAGGTTATCGAGTTGGTGGGCACGAGCACAGAGTCCTGGGAGAAAGCAGCCATGGCGGCGGTGGACAAAGCTTCCAAGTCGCTGCGCGAGCTGCGGATCGCCGAAGTCGTCGAGCTCGACATGCAGCTCGAGGACGGCAAGGTTCGAGCCTACCGAGCGAAGGTCAAGATCTCGTTCAAGTACGAACACGAGGAGTAGGCTGGCCTCGTCGTTAGGCGAGGCTCCGGCCCGGCCTGGTGGCCGCGCGCGAAGGGCCCCGGGTGAGTGAACCGGCGAGACAGGCCGTGGAATGTCGCGCGCCTGACTACAGCCGCGCCTGCCGCCGAGGAAGGGGAGGGAGATACCGCCAGGGGTGATGCGCGGGAGGGCGGGCAGTGGAGTACAGCGAGATTCTGGCGCAGCTTGCGTCGCGCTCGAATGCAGATGCCTTGGCGGGGATGGCGCGCTACGGCATCAACACCGAGAACAGTTATGGCGTCTCGATCCCCGTGCTGAGGGCGATGGGTCGCCAGATCGGCAAGGATCATCGGCTGGCGGCTGAGCTCTGGTCCTCCGGGGTGCGGGAAGCGCGCATCCTTGCGGCCTACATCGACGACCCGCGCCGGGTAACCGACCGCCAGATGGAGCGCTGGGCGCGGGACTTCGATTCCTGGGATGTCTGCGACCAGATCTGCAGCAACCTCTTTGACAAGACCAGGTTTGCCCTCTCCAAGGCAATGGAGTGGAGCGGCAGAAGCGAGCTGTTCGTCAAGCGCGCCGGCTTCGTTCTGATGGCGTCGCTGGCCGTCCACGACAAGACCGCTGAGGATGCCGTCTTCGAGTCCTTTCTCCCGATCATCCAGCGCGAGTCCCTCGATGACAGGAAGCTGGTGAAGAAGGCAGTCAGTTGGGCTCTGCGTCAGATCGGCAAGCGCAATCGCCGACTGAACCGGATGGCCATCGATGCCGCCAAGGTGCTCCAGGGGCTCGACTCGAAAGCGGCCCGATGGATCGCCTCGGAGGCGGTGACAGAACTGAAGGGGAAGAGGGCGCAGAGTCGGTTGGCGCGCTGAGGGCCGGGGTCCCTCCTCCCCTGACCCTGGTTCGATGACCCCCTCCCGCCGTCTACAGCGTGTTGGACTGCACGGCCGGGTTGTTCCGGATCAGCCCACGTGGGGGCAAGCCGGGCTTCAAGGATTGCCCAGGTAGAGCAAGAACGGCGGGCTGTCATAGACCACTGCTAGCCCGCCTCCGGGCGTCCATTCGTCAGGGCAGTCCTGGCATATCACAGCACACGGCTGGAAGCCGGGAATGCGGTACCTGGCCGAAGGCGTTCCCGCCACCAGCCATTCGATGCGAATGGCCCGAGTAGGTTTGCCGAACACGACCCACACGACATACTCGGGGCTGTCTCCCGGGAGCATCACTCCTACCCGGGAGCAGTGCACCGACTGAACCATGAGGGCCATCGTTTCGTAGGCGTCAATGCGTTGGCTATCGCCATACAGGTACATTGCAGTGCGGGGCTCCACGAGCACACTGCCCGTCATAGCCATCCCTTCGAGCGGTAATAGCGGCCTCTCCTGAACGCTCAACACCCAGGGGTAGGAGAGCACAACAAGGATGGCGGCCAAGGCTCTGCCGCTATTAGCTGGAATCCAGTCGCCCAGCGCCAGGCCAGCGACGGGCGAGAACAGGACAAAGAAGGGGAGGTGGTATCGGCCGCTGAAAACCTGCCACTTGAAGAGGAAGCAGAATACAACGAAGGACGCCAAGACCGCCGCCGTGTAGATCCTGAATTCGAGGGCTGTCTTCCTTCTGTATGCGAGTGCCAGGCAACCGACGAGAAGGAAGAGATAGGCATGCGCGCTATTCCCTGCAGTCGCCTCTTCCGTTGTCGGCCTGCGGATATCCCACGTTCCGGCCGACGTGGTTCTAGGGTCATTCGGATCGACGCCCATCAGCAGATGGGCCTTGAGGATCCCCCGATAGAGTAACCTGTTGAAGTCGGGCCATGGGGTGCCTGCATGGATGCTGGCATGGCGAAGAAGGTTTGAGGCGAGGCCCTGCCAGGTATGCAGCTCATTCGAGTGCTCCGTGACCTGCTCCGGCACCCCAAGCAGGCTCCCGTATACAGCGTAGTTCCTCGTGAGTTGCCCCAAGTTGAGCGCCAGCACCAGAGTGCACGCAACGAGCGCCCGCTTGAGGCCCTCTCGAAGGGGAACGCGCTTGAGCAGCGTTACCGCGGCGAAGATCGCAAATGGCAAGAGATACGCGGAGGCGGTCGCCTTCGTCAGAATCGCCATTCCCGCCGCGAGGCTGAGGAAGAGAGTGCTGTCCCACCTCGCAGACCCTTGCCAAAGGGACAGCCCTTCTGATGCGACGCAGACCATCCAGAAGGCAACCACCGCGTCCGTCATCGTGCTGGAGGCCTGGATGATGGCCATCGGGATGCAGCCGGCAATGACCGCCCCCAGGAGTTGGGCGAGGCGGGAGCCCGCCAGCTGTGCCGCGATGAGCGAGACGCCGATGACACCGCCTGCCACGGAGAACCAGCCTATAAAGTTGACCAGCCTATCTCCCGCCGCGAGGACGTAGAAGTGGAGCACAAGCATCTCCGCGCCTGGCCCTCTGCCATTCTGCGATTCGGTGCCGGTCGCAAAGGGGCGGAGTGACCCGTTCTGGGCCCAGTGGGCTACCCGCGGCATGTGGTAGGTCAGAGAATCCCAGGTGTTGGGTGGGGCGAACCAGGCAACGACGCCGGCTGCCACAAGGATCACCACCAGGCCGGCGAGGAGGATCCCGTCCTGCCAGGGGAGATCAAGGCGTGGGCGGGAACGGGCCAGGAGGAGCCTCAACCGTCCCCCGCGAAGAAGGAACGCCGCCGAGAGGACAGTAGGCACCAGCCATGCGACCGATAGCCAGAGGGGCGTAATGGCGTCGCCAAGACTCAGAAGCTCTGCCGTCAGGGTTGCGTAGACCCCCCAGAGCACACAGGCCCGAACGAATTGCCTGCGCAAGTCCGTATCCGGCATACGGGTGGTCAGCGCAAGGAACATCGTGAGGTACGCAAGCAGTGGGAGAATCGCCAGCATTCGCGTCTTCCCCTCTTCCTGTCAGTAGATGTGGTCAACTGAGGAACGTTTGTCGGCTTCCTAGCATAGCATAGCTTTCGGACATCATAGACTTAGCCCATGAGGACGGGAGAAGAGGGCAGCAGCAAAGCCTCCTTTGGCTTCGACTGTGGTTCTCCCGAGGCTATAATCATGAAGGACTCGGCAGCCAGGTTCTCCAAGGTCCGAGTGGTCTCAAGCCGATGGATTGCGTTCAGTATTCGGAAGCTGTGGTGGAGAAGCCGGATCCCCGGCGGATCCCCGGACCGCAGTCCTGGCCAACGGTTCTTAACATAGCCAGAGAGGAGGCATTGCGATGCTCAAGGAGTTCAAGGATTTCGCCATGCGGGGCAACATGCTCGACATGGCCATCGGGATCATCATTGGGGCGGCGTTCGGCCGAATCGTCACCTCACTGGTGAACGACGTCATCATGCCGCCGATCGGGTTGCTGCTTGGCAGGGTGAACTTCACCAGCCTCTTCTTCAACCTGTCGGGGACGCCGTACGCGACGCTGGCGGAGGCCCAGGCGGTGGGAGCGCCAACGATCAACTACGGCCTGTTCCTCAACGCCATCCTCGATTTCGTCATCGTGGCCTTCGTGATCTTCCTGTTGGTGCGGCAGATCAACCGGCTCACCCGCAAGCCCGAGGCGGCGCCCGCCTCGAAGGATTGCCCGTACTGCCTGTCCTCCATCCCGATCAAGGCGACCCGCTGCCCGCACTGCACTTCGCAATTGTGAAGCCGGATAGGCCGCACAGCCGGGCACAATGGACGGCGTCGGATGGTGTGGCTGACTGAGCCGCACTTCCAGGGCTGGTTTGGGGCGGGTACGGATACCCTGCGGATTGAGCTTCTCGGGAAGGAGTAGGGGCGCACCGCCAAGTTGAGCTTGCTGCCCCGCGTCCCTGCGGACTGTCCCCCATCGAGTGTGGCGGCGAACACGCCGGATGAAGCCTCAACTCCCGCGTCGGGAGTCGCGGCTGCAGCCGGTCCGCCGGGCGATTTCCCTGGGGCTCCGGTGACAGGGCGCGCGAGTGACTGCGTGCTGGCCGGCGCGTGGATCCCAACTTCGGATCGCCCTCGCCATGGCGCCCGAGACGAGGCTCGGCGACAGACCGCTCTTGGCTCCTTGGGGCGCCGATCACGGGCCCCTTCTGCATCCCTTGGCAGGTCGACCCTCCCCATCAATCCTACGTCCAGGGAATCTCCCGCCAGGACGAGACGCGCCCTTTGGAGTGACCGATTAACGATACAATGCCGCCCAGAGTCGCCATGACGCGCAATCACAGCAACCCTCCGGGTTTCCTGGCCGATGGTGCGCACAGCACAGCTGTCCGCCTGGCTGCCGCACTCGTCATAACGCTGGCTTTCGTCGTGTTCGAGGCCCTTGCCGGAATCTACGCCAACAGCCTTGCGCTGCTAACCGACGCTGCCCATAACCTGACGGATGTCGCCGCGCTGTCCCTCAGCTGGTACGCCCTACGCATCAGCGCACGGCCCGCCTCTCCCAGCAAGACCTACGGGTATCACCGAGCGGGTATCCTCGCCGCGCTGGTCAATTCCTCAACCCTCGGCATCATTGCCCTGGGCGTCTTCTACCAGGCCTACCGCAGAATCGTCACCCCGGTCGCTGTCCAGGAAGACGTCCTTATCGGGGTAGCCGTGATCGCCTTCCTGGTCAATGCCGGAACGGCTTGGCTGGTCAGGCCCGGCAGCGGACGGGATCTGAACATCCGCAGCGCCTTCGTTCATCTTATGGGGGATGCGCTGTCCACCGTGGGGGCAGTCGTCGCCGGTGTGGCGATCAAGGTTACCGGTTGGGAGATCTTGGATCCGATCGTCAGCATCCTGATCGCGGGGCTCATTCTTTGGAATGCGTGGGTCATCCTGCGCGAGACTGTCGAGATCCTTCTGGAGGGGGCGCCCCGCGGCCTGGATGTCGGCGCGCTGGCAAGCGACATCCTCCAGACGAAAGGGGTGCTGGGTGTGCACGATCTGCATGTCTGGAGCATCGCGGCTGACAGGCGCGCCATCTCCGCGCACATCTTGATCGAGGATGCCCCTCTAAGCCGAACAGGAGATATCCTTCACCGCCTCAACGAGTTGCTCTTCCATGACTACAGCATCGTACACTCGACCCTGCAACTCGAGTGCGAGGAATGCCAGCCCGCTGAGCTCTACTGCGATCTCACAGACCCCGAAGCGAACCACCATCAGACTTTCCACTCCAGCCCGCCCGCCTGACAGGCTACGACCTCCGTCTGGCTGAGAGGCCCGGGCGATGGCCGTGACTGGCGGGCGCAGGCTCAGAGTCCCGCTTATCACCAGGCTGCCGTACGAGGCGAGTTTCGTCTTGGGTATGAGTCGCGTCGAGGGAGCTGGCGGCTAATCGACCAGCCGTCGGGTCTGCGCCCGGCCCCGAGCGCGCATCACCGCCAGAAGTCGGGGAAGGGCGATGGTGTACAGCCAGTACAGCCTCGGCCGGATGGGGTAGTCCCAGGCGCCAAGGGTCCGGACCAGGCGCGCCCCGAATCCTTCCTTGAAGCGATAGACCCCCCACATCGGATCGTCCTCAGTCAGGTCGTCGGGAGCGCCCCAGAAGTCGTAGGTGGTACAGCCCTGGGAACGGGCCCAGCGGACGGCCTCCCACTGGAGCAGGTGGTTAGGCATGTCCTCACGATGGTCTGGGCGCGACATGCCATACAGGTACCATGCCTTCCGTCCGAAGCGGTAGGCGACCAGTCCGGCAATCGCTTCCCCCTCCATCTCAGCCACGAAAGGCTGCGCCAGTCCGGCACGGAGGAATGCACCCCAGGCGTCGTGGTAGTAGGCCTCCTGGCGGATGACGAAGCCATCCCGGACGGATGTCTCGGCGTACATCCGGTAGAGGCAAGGGAGATCCTCCAACGTGCCCCGGCGAACCCGCACCCCCCGGCGTTCGGCCAGGCGGATGTTGTAGCGCGTCTTCTGCTTCATGCCAGCGAGGAGGTCCTCCTCGCTTCGCCGCAGGTCGAGGGTGAGGGTGTTGCGGAACTGGACCTGCTCAGAGGAGAAACGCCAGCCCTGTCCCCGGAGGCCTTCAGCTACCGCCTGTCCAACCGAAACCTGCCGAGCTTCGTCGGTGTCTGGCGGATCGTATCCCGTTGGGACGTCCGGATCGATCTTGAGGAAGATCGCCCTCTCCTGCCTCGCCATCGACTGAAGGTCGTTCAGAGTGCTGCGCACCAGGTCCATGTTGGACCAGTCGAGGGCTGGGCCGCGAGGGCAGTAGAGCACAAAGACCTGTCCGGGCAGGCGCGGGCCGCGGCGCAGCACCTGCGCCGCGGCCAGAGCATTGCCTAGCGGCCCCCGCCAGATGAGACGCTTTGCCTCCCAGCCATACTTCTCCTTGAGCGCGCCCCATTCCCAGGTCTGGAGCAGGTGCGAGCCAGGTAGGCCGGCCAGGAGCGCATTCCACTCGGCGGGATCGCCCACGGGCGAGGGATTCATTGCGACCTATTCCCTCGTCCGGCGGGCGATCAGGAAGCGGTAGAGGGCGTACAGGAGGGTGTTGTACGGCCGGTCCCAGGCGCCTATCGACCGGACCAGCTCACCACCGAAGCCGCGCTTGAAGCGATACACACCCCATAAGCCGTCGGACCGTGAGGCGAACTGGGCCTCGAGCTGATCGCGTTCGGCGTCGGGCACGCCCCACAGATCGTAGGAAGCGCAGCCGCGGGTACGCGCCCAGCGCATCGCCTGCCACTGGAGCAGGTAGGTGGGCATGCGATTGCGTTCCCGGTCTGAGGAGGCGCCATAGAAGTACCAGGCCCGCGTGCCTCGGGCGAAGACCATCACCGCCGCCAGAGGTTGGCCTTCGGCCTCGGCGACGAGCAGTTCGCAGGCGTCTGAAGTGTGGAAGAGGTCATACGCTAGGCGATAGTAGGCTGGCGTGTGGGAGCCAAAGCGATCCCGCTCCGCCGTGGTCTGCATCATGCGGCAGAAGCCGTCCAGGTCGTCCCAGACGCGTACGGAGACGCCCTTGCGGACGGCCAACCCGATGTTGTAGCGCGTCTTCTGAAGCATGCGCGCCAGAATCGCTTCCTCGGTACTGCACAGGTCTACCACGAGGGTGCGAGGCGGTTGGACGGTGTGGCGGCTGGGCCGAAAGCCCTCAGAACGCAACGCGAGCTCAAGTCTCGCGCCGGCCGCCAGGTCGGGTTCAATCTTGAGGGCAAAGGCCCGACGCTGATGGCACAGCGCATCAAGTTCAGGGAGAAGCTCGGGAAGCCAATCGCCGACCGGGCCTTCGGGGACATACGCCAGCGTCAGACCCAGCGGCAGGCGACGGAAGAGGACTTGCGCGCCACAAGCGCCGACGAGCACCCGCTCCACCTGCCATCCGAAGCGTGACTTGAGCTCGCCCCAGGCAGCGGTCTGCAGGAGATGCGCTTGGGGGCGGCTGGCGAGGAAAGCTTCCCAGTCTGAGGCAGAGACGCGGGGGCTCACGGTTGGATTATAGCATCGGGCGGGCCCGAGCGATTCCTCGTGGGCTGGGGTAGATCATGGCGGCCCGGCGAGACCGCTGCCGGGGACCCCCCACGGTCGCTCACAAACGGTTCACCTTTGACGCTCAGCGGAGGTCGTGATAGACTTCACGCGTTTGGCCGGGGGGAGAGGAGAGGACGCTCGGGCCAAGGATTCCCCTGAAGCGGATAGGAGCTCTCATGCTCGGACAGTGGCTGTTCATTGGGTTGATGCTGCCTATTGCTCTGGCACTCCCGGCCGTGGCCATTGGCTTGAACTGGCTTCTTGGTCCCAAGAAGGGGAACCCCTCGAAACGCTCCGCCTACGAGTGCGGCATGGAAACGGTGGGGGAGACGTGGATTCAATTCAACGTCCAGTACTATGTGTACGCCCTCGTCTTTGTCGTCTTCGATGTCGAGGCGGTGTTCCTCTACCCCTGGGCGGTGGCGTACGACAGGCTCCCTCTGTACATGGTTCTTGAAGGCGTGCTCTTCGTTGCGATCCTGGCTGCCGGCTTAGTCTACGCCTGGCGCAAGGGCACGCTCGAGTGGGTCTAGGGGCCAGGGTTGGAGACGGATGGCTGATGACATCGGTCCATCAGCTATTTGTTTGTGCCTTCACCTCGGGGGTAGATGATTGATGAGCGATCCTTTCGGACAGATCGGCCTGTGGCTGATGAATCTGCTGACCGGGTGGGGACTAGAGCCTGGCCTCGCTGGTTTCCTGCTCAAACTGGTGGGAGCGGCGGTGTTGGCGACGGCCGCCATGATGAGCACGTTCATCTTGATCTGGGCAGAGAGGAAGCTGCTTGCCCGTCTGCAGGACCGGCTCGGCCCCAACCGGCTTGGACCCTGGGGAATCCTCCAGACGGTGGGCGACTTCGCCAAGTTGGTGACGAAAGAGGTCATCACGCCGGCCAATGCGGACAAAGTGGTCTTCTGGCTGGCGCCGATGCTGGTAGTGCTATCGGCCGTGTCCGTTTGGGCGGTCATCCCATTCGCCAAGGGTTTGGTGGGCACCGACATCAACGTCGGCGTGCTGTTCATTGTGGCGATCGGATCGATCGGCATGCTGGGGATCATGCTGGCCGGCTGGTCGGCGGGAAACAAGTACTCGCTCCTGGGAGCCTTCCGGGCCGTGTCCCAGTTGGTGTCGTATGAAGTGCCCATGGTCTTGGTGCTGCTGATCCCGACGCTGCTCTCCGGTTCGATGGGTCTGGTGGCCATCGTTGAAGCGCAGCGGCAGGTGTGGTTTGTCGTGCTGGCCCCAATCGCGCTCGTGATCTTCTACATCTCCTCCCTGGCGGAGAACGGCCGGGCGCCATTCGATCTCATGGAAGGGGAGTCGGAGATTGCCACTGGCTTCAATGTCGAGTACACGGGCCTCATGTTCGGCATGTTCTATGTCGCCGAATTCCTGCACGCCTTCACCGTCTCAGCCTTGATGGCCACACTCTTCTTCGGCGGGTGGCAGGGACCGGGGGCAGAGCGGTATCCCTTGCTGGGCCTGGTGTACTTCTTCGGAAAGACCCTGATCCTGTGGTGGTCGATCATCTGGGTGCGCATGAGCTTGCCCAGGGTGCGGATTGACCACATGCTGGCCTTCAACTGGAAGCTCCTGACGCCCGTGGCGCTGGGACTCGTCATGGCGACGGCCATCGCTGGCAAGCTGGCCCCCGGGGATCCGCTGACTCGGAGCCTGGCGATGCTGGTCGCCAACGGGTTGGTTCTGGCAGGCACGGTGTTTGGCCTGTGGCTCTACAATCGGGCACGCGCCCGCCCGGCGGCGTTTGAGGGTTGGTCGAGCGCGCACATGGTTCAGCCTCGCTGAACACGAGGGATCGATGACGGCTCTGCAGTTGGTCTTCCTTTTCGCCGGGGTGGCTACCCTGCTAGCGGCGGTACTGGTGGTGGCGAGCCCGAGGCTGGTGCATGCCGCCTTGTGGTTGATCCTGGCGCTGGCGGGGGTGGCCGTGCTCTTTGTCCTGCTGGAGGCGGAGTTCCTGGCGGTCGTCCAGGTGGCGATCTACATCGGGGCCATCGCCGTCCTCATCATCTTCACGGTCATGCTGACGCGGCGGGTGATGGGCGACAGCGGCCGGCAGGTCAACCGGAACTGGTGGGCGGCTGCCCTGGCGGCTGTGCTGTTGTTCGGTAGCCTGCTGGCGCTGCTCAGCCAGGTGCCGACGTTGGCGGCGGCTGTCCCCGCGGCATTGACGGCTTCGCCGCAGATGCTGCTGGAGGACTTGGGGCGGTCCCTGGTCGACGTCGACCGATTCGTGCTCCCCTTTGAGATCGCTTCCGTCCTTCTCCTGGCTGCGCTCATCGGATCGATTGTCATCTCGAGACCGCCTGAGGGGCCGGCCAAGGAGCGGCAGCGATGATCCCGCTTTCCTGGTACCTGGCCCTGGCTGCGGCCCTCTTCTGCATCGGACTGTATGGTGCTCTGGCGCGGCGCAACGCCGTGGCCATCCTGATGAGCATCGAACTCATGCTCAACGCCGTCAACCTGAATCTGGTGGCCTTCTGGCGGTACCTGACGCCGGCCGCCATCTCGGGGCAAGTGTTTGCCGTCATCGTATTCGCGGTGGCCGCGGCGGAAACGGCCGTGGGCCTGGCGCTGATTATCTCGATCTACCGCCAACGTTCGACGGTGGCCGCCGAAGACATCAGCCTGATGAAGTGGTAGACGGATCATGCTGCAACCCGAACTCCTGACCTGGCTCATCCCTCTCCCGCCAATCCTGGCTTTCTTCCTGATCGTGCTGTTTACAAACCGCCGCAGCCGGTTGAGCCATACCGTGGCGGTGGGCGCGATGCTCGTCTCCTGGGGGTTGGCGATGGTCGTCTTCGGGCGGGCCATCACAACCCCGGAACTTGGGCTCCATCCCCTCGCCTCTGCCTTTGACTGGCTGCCGGCGGGCAACCAGGCACTGCGCCTGGGGATTCTCATCGACCCCTTGAGCGCCGTCACCCTGTTCTTCGTGGCCTGGACTTGCCTGGCGATCTTCATCTACAGTGTTGGGTATCACAACTTCGGCCATAAAAGGGATCCGGAGGACCTACCAGGCCTTCCGCCTCGCGCCGGCGGCATCGAGCCGATGTATGCGCGCTTTTTCGCCTTCATCTCGCTCTTTGCCTTCGGCATGCTTGTGCTGGTTGTCTCCGACAACCTGCTCCTGCTCTTCATCGGATGGGAGATCATGGGCCTGTGCTCGTACCTGCTGATCGGCTTCTGGTACGGCAAGGAATCGGCCCGCCAGGCCATGATCAAGGCCTTCATCACTACCCGTGTCGGCGACGTCTTCATGCTGCTGGGGATCGCCTACCTGTACACGGCGACCGGGACACTCAACTATCGTGACATCCTGTTCAACGAAGAGGTCCTGGCCCGACTCGCCTCAACCCCCTCGGGCGTTCTGGGGATGTCGGCGGCCGGCCTCATCGGCCTGCTCCTGTTCATGGGCACCGTCGGCAAGTCGGCCCAGTGGCCATTGCACGTCTGGCTCCCGGACGCCATGGAAGGCCCCACGCCGGTCTCGGCCATGATTCACGCGGCCACAATGGTCTCGGCCGGTGTGTACCTGGCGCTGCGCTTCTTCCCCCTGCTGACGGCGGGATGGCAAGAGGGAGCACCCTTGACGGCGACCCTGCGGATTGTCGCCTTCACCGGGGCCTTCACGGCCCTGTTCGCTGCCAGCATCGCCCTGATCCAGAAGGACATCAAGCGCCTGCTGGCCTACTCGACAATCTCGCAGCTCGGCTACATGATCGCCGCCGTGGGCATCGGCGCCTACGCCGCCGCTGCCTTCCACCTGGTGACGCACGCCTTCTTCAAGGCCCTGCTCTTCCTCGGCTCGGGCTCGGTCATCCATGGCATGGAGCACGGCGCGGCGGCAACGACGGATCTCGCGCAGGCTATGCCTGGCCAAGAGGCCCAGGCCGGCGCCCATGGTGCGCCCGGGCACGTCGACCTACAGAACATGTTCAACATGGGTGGGCTGCGCCGCAAGATGCCGATCACCTTCTGGA
>CAZEMA010000028.1:0-5482 GCA_964513155.1 uncultured Anaerolineaceae bacterium | reverse complement strand
CAGAACATGTTCAACATGGGTGGGCTGCGCCGCAAGATGCCGATCACCTTCTGGACCTTCCTGATCGGCGGCTTCGCCCTCGCCGGGTTCCCGCTGCTGACCGCAGGCTTCTGGTCCAAGGATGAGATCCTGGCCGATGCCTTTGGCAACGGTCAGCTGGCGGTCTTCATCACGCTGGCGCTGGCTGCGCTGCTGACGGCCTTCTACACCATGCGCCAGATCACGCTGACCTTCCTGGGGAAGCCGCGGACCAGGGCCGCCGAGCACGCCAAGGAGTCAGTCTGGACGATGACGCTGCCGCTGGTGGTGCTGGCCGTTTTCGCCGTCGGCGCGGGCTGGCTGGGCATCCCCGAGCACTTCCCGGTTATCGGAGGGTTGATCCCCAACTGGTTCCATGGCTTCGTCGGCGGGACGTTGCTCGAGCACCCGCAGGCAATGGTCTTCAACGCCGTACCTCTGCTGACGTCCCTGGTCGTTGCTCTGGGGGGGCTCTTGCTCGGCTGGCTGGTCTATCGGCGGGCTCCTGCCGGCGCAGAGGACCCGCTGCGGAAGCCGCTGGGTTTCGTCTACACCGTCTTGGAGCGCAAGTACGGTTTCGATGAGCTGTACGGGTGGATCGTTGACCGCGCCTACTGGTTGGCCGAGACCTTCGTGTACCGATGGGTGGACCGCGGCGTGATCGATGGCTTCCTGCACGGCGTGGGCCGGATGGCGCTGCGGGTGGGCTCAGGCTTGCGCAACTACATCGACCTGCCGGTCATCAATGGCACCGCTGACCGGTTGAGCGAGGCTGTCAAGGGCGCCGGCCGCGAGTTCCGCCTCCTGCAGACGGGTCGAGTGCAGCAGTATCTCATGGTCGGCCTGATCTTCACCGGGATCCTCCTTTCCTACATCCTGGTCGTCAAGCCGTAAGGGTAGTCAATGGCGTTCATCCAGAGTCACTTGCTTTCGTTGATCCTCTTCACGCCTACGGCGGCGGCGCTGATGGTGCTGCTGCTGCCGCGAGAGAAGCTGGGGCTGATTCGCTGGTTCACGTTCCTGGCCAGCCTGGTGCCTCTGGTCCTCTCGGTGTGGCTCTGGTTCGCCTACCAGCCGGCCGTTCCGGGGTACCAGTTCGTCGAACAGGCGACCTGGTACGAGGCCGTCCGCTCCTCCTATCACCTGGGGGTGGATGGCATCTCGGTCCCGATGGTCCTGCTGACGACCCTGCTGACGCCGCTGGCGGTCCTGATCTCCTGGAGCATCAAGGAGAACGTGCGCTCCTGCATGGTGCTCTTCCTCCTGCTCGAGACCGGGATGCTGGGTGTATTCCTGTCGCTGGACTTGCTTTTGTTCTTCGTCTTCTGGGAGATCGGCCTCGTGCCGATGTACTTCCTGATCAATCAGTGGGGCAGCGCCAACCGTAACTACGCCTCCTTCAAGTTCCTGATCTATACCATGGCCGGATCGTTGGGCCTGCTCCTGGCCATCCAGATGATTGGTCTGGCCTCGGGAACGTTCGACCTGGTGACGATCACCGAGCGCTGGTCCAGCCTGGGTGGGCCGCTGACGCTGCAAGGCCTACCGATCACACTGCCGATCGGGACGGTCAAGGCCATCGCCTTCTGGGCCTTTGTCATCGCCTTCGCCATCAAGGTGCCGGTGTGGCCGTTCCACACCTGGCTGCCCGATGCCCACACCGAAGCACCGACCGGGGGCTCGATGATCCTGGCAGGCGTGCTGCTCAAGCTGGGCGCCTACGGATTCCTGAGGCTGGTGCTCCCGCTCTTCCCCGAGCAGGCCCATACCTACGCCGGCGCGCTGGGGCTGCTGGCGGTGCTGGCGATCATCTTCGGCGCCTTCGCCTCCTGGGGCCAGGACGACTTCAAGCGACTGGTGGCATACTCCTCCGTCAATCACATGGGTTTCGTCATCTTGGGCATCGCCGCCGCGGCCTACGCTCGGGGGACCCTGAGCGCCGGGGACGCCGTCATCGCCCTCAATGGGGCGGTGCTGCAGATGTTCAACCACGGCCTGTCGGCGGCCGGCATGTTCCTCCTCGTTGGTGTGATCTACGAGCGCACGCACACGCGTGACCTGAAGGCCTGGGGCGGGCTGTTCCCTCTCGCCCCGGTCTACGGCGGAATCCTGATCTTCACCTCGATGGCCTCGCTGGGTCTGCCCGGTCTGAACGGCTTCGTGTCGGAGTTCATGGTCGTCCGGGGCGTCTGGCCGATCTTCAGCCTGTACACCGCCCTGGCGATGATCGGGCTCTTGATCACCGGCGCCTACATCCTGAAGGGGTTGACGCGGGTCCTGCACGGGCCGCTCAACGAGAGGTGGCTTGGACACGGGTTGGAGATCAACCGGCGGGAGGTGATCGCCATCGCCCCGTTGATGGTCCTGATGCTCTTGATCGGCGTCTGGCCGTCCTGGATCGTGAGCGTGATCAACCAGACGGTTATGAGGTTGTTCGGATAGAGCGGACGATGGACGACAGACCATAGACCACAGACCATAGACGATCGTCCATCGTCCATGGTCCATCGTCCGATCTTACACACGTGAGCGTGAGATGCAGTTTCCTATTCTGAGCGTCATTGTCTTCACGCCGATTGTGACGGGGCTGGTTCTCCTGCTCCTCCCCGGCGACCGCAAGGACCTGGTCCGCTGGGTGGCGTTGGCTGCCGCCAGCCTGGCGCTGGTGCTCTCGCTGGTCGCTTATGTTGCCTACGATCGCGGGGTAGGGGGCTACCAGTTTGTCGAACAGTACGCCTGGGTGCCGGCGCTGGGGATCTCTTACCACGTAGGTGTGGACGGGATGAACCTGCCACTGGTGCTGCTCACCGGCGTGGTCATGTTCACCGGCGTGCTGATTTCCTGGGGGATCGACGACCGGCCGCGCGAGTTCTTCGCCTTCCTCTTCATTCTAGCGACCGGCGTCTTCGGTGTCTTCGTCGCCCTGGACCTCTTTCACCTGCTCTTCTTCTACGAGATCGCCGTGTTCCCGATGTTCCTGCTCATCGCCATCTGGGGCTGGCAGGTGACACGGGAATATGCGGCCATGAAGCTGACTCTCTACCTGTTCATTGGTTCCGTGATTGCCCTGGTCGGGGCACTGGCCATGTACTTCGCCTCCGGGCTGAACACCTTCGATCTGCTGGCCTTGGAGCAGGCTGCCTTCTCCGCCTCCTTCCAGCGATTCTGGTTCCCCTTCGTCTTCTTTGGATTCGCCGTACTGGGCGGCATCTTCCCCTTCCACAACTGGTCCCCCGACGGCCACGTGGCGGCGCCGACGGCGGTCTCGATGTTCCACGCCGGCGTGCTGATGAAGCTGGGCGCCTTCGCGGCACTTCGTGTCGGCATCATGTTGCTCCCTGAAGGGGCCCGCTACTGGTCGCCTCTGATCCTCGGGCTGGCGACGGTGAATGTGGTCTATGGCGCCTTCATCGCCATGGTCCAGACCGACTTCAAGTACGTCATCGGCTTCTCCTCAGTCTCGCACATGGGGCTGGTCATGCTCGGGTTTGGCACGTTGAACCGGCAGGGACTGACCGGGGCCGGGCTGCAGATGTTCTCGCACGGTGTGATGACGGCCCTCTTCTTTGCCGTCGTCGGCATGGTCTACGACCGGGCACACACCCGCGACATCCCCAAGCTGGGAGGCTTCGTGAAGCCGATGCCCCTGGTGGCGGTCGCCTTCATCATCGGTGGCCTGGTCTCAATGGGCATGCCGGGTCTCTCGGGGTTCGTGGCTGAGTTCCCAATCTTCCTGGGGCTATGGCAGCGGCAGCCGGTGGTGGCCCTGGTGGCAGCCGTCGCCATCGTCATCACCGCAGCCTACATCATGCGGGTCATCGGGAGGGTCTTCTTCGGCAACATGCCGGCGGAGCTCGAGGGCCACATCCCGCCGATCACGGGCTTCGACAAGGTGGCGCTGGTGATACTCGCCGGAATCCTGGTCCTGGTTGGGATCTACCCCTCCGTGATGGCACCGTTGGTAGGATCTGGGGCGGAGGCCGTGCTGCGCCTGTTGGGAGGTGCCTAGGTGACCGTCGCGGGATTCGCTCCCTGGATGCTGCGCGCGGTCCTGCCGGAGGTCCTGCTCCTGGTGCTGGTGGGCATCCTCTTGGCGGTCGACCTGGTTCTGCCCTCTGACCGCAGGCGCGGCCTGGGCTGGTTGGCGTTCGCTGGCTTCGGCGTGATCCTGGTCGTGGCCTTCCTCTTCTGCCGCCCTGACGCTGCCCAAAGCCTGATCTTCGGCGGGATGCTGCGCGATGATTGGCCGGCCTTCACGTTCAAGATCCTGTTTCTCTTCGCAGGCGCCATCGCCTCGCTCCTCTCGCTGGGCCTGGAAGACGTGGCCGGTCGGGGTGAGTACTACGCCCTGATGGCCATCAGCACGCTGGGCATGATGCTGATGGCCTCGGCAGCCGACCTGATCATGCTCTACCTGGCCATCGAATCGACCTCGATCCCGTTGTACGTCCTGGCCGGGTTCATCAAGCGGGACCAGAAGTCGACGGAATCGGGCTTGAAGTACTTCCTGTTTGGCGCGCTCACCTCGACCGTCATGCTCTACGGCTTCAGCCTGCTCTATGGTTTCTCCGGCGAGACCAACCTGTACCGCCTGGCACTGGCGTTCCAGGCGGGAGGGCTCTCGCCCTGGGTGCTCCTGGCTGGGGCGGTCCTGGTGCTGGTCGGCTTTGGCTTCAAGGTCGCGGCCGTCCCCTTCCACTTCTGGACGCCCGATGTCTACGAAGGCGCCCCGACGCCGATCACGGCCTTCATCTCGACCGCCTCCAAGGCGGCAGGCTTCGCCGTTCTGCTGCGGGTGATGTTGGCCGTCTTTCCTGCGATTCAGCCGTACTGGACGGGGATTCTGGCTGCGACGGCGACGGCGACGATGACGCTCGGCAACCTGCTGGCGCTGGCGCAGAAGAACATCAAGCGCCTGCTGGCCTACTCCTCGATTGCCCATGCCGGGTATGCCCTGATCGGTCTGGTAGCGTTGAGCCAGTTCGGCGCGGCAAGCCTGGTGTTCTATTTGATGGCCTACGTCGTGACCAACCTGGCGGCATTTGCGGTGGTGATCCTCTTCGCCCGGTCCGCCGGTTCGGAGGAGATCGCTGACTACGCCGGCCTCAGCCGGCGGTCGCCGGGGCTGGCCCTGGCTTTGATGGTAGCGCTGTTGTCGCTGGCGGGGATGCCGCCTCTGGCTGGCTTCGTCGCCAAGTTCTATGTCTTTGCCGCGGCCGTTCGGAGTGGTTGGATCTGGCTGGCGTTTGTGGGCGTGCTCAACGCCATTGTCGGCCTCTACTACTACCTGACGATCCTCAAGGTCGTCTACCTGTACCGCTCCGAGCACGAGGACAGACCGATCGCCGTGCCGGCTCCCTATGGCATGGCCTTGGCCGTCTGCATCACCGCGATCCTGTTGATCGGGGTCCTAAGCGGGCCCTGGTTGGACTGGGCATTGAACACGGCGCGAAGCCTGTTCTAG
>CAZEMA010000027.1:0-26565 GCA_964513155.1 uncultured Anaerolineaceae bacterium | reverse complement strand
GTCCCCGCAAGAGCCAAAGGATGCCCAACGGGCCGCAAAGGGCATTATAGGCCCGCTCGGGCCTTAGGCAATCCCGATGACGAGTGAGGATCATCTGGGATGGTCGATGAGGCTGGGCCGGCCTGCAAGGCATCGTATACTACTCCGGTGCCTCGTTGGGAGGCGGTGCAATGCCTGGCTTGAGACTGCCGCGGAGGACCCATGAAGATTTCCCCATTCCGTGATCACGTCGTGATTGTGACGGGAGCGTCCAGCGGGATCGGACACGCCGTCGCTTTGCAGCTCGCCGGGCAAGGGGCGAAGGTCGTGCTTGCGGCGCGCGATGGGGCGCGCCTGGAATCCGTGGCATTGGCCTGCCGCGAGCGTGGCGGCGAAGGCCTGGCAGTGCCAACGGATGTCAGCCGGGAGGTCGAATGCAGGGCCCTGATCGATCGCGCCGTGGGGGCCTGTGGGCGGATTGATGTGCTGGTCAACAACGCTGGGATCGGCGTTGGTGCGGCATTCTCCGAGCTCCCCGACCTTAGGCTATTCACATCCGTGATGGACGTCAACTTCATGGGCTGTGTCTATTGCAGCTACCACGCGTTGCCCCATCTTCGGGAGGCGAAGGGCCGCATCGTCAACGTCTCCAGCCTGGGTGGCAAGCTGGCGCTTCCGTATAACACCTCGTACATCGCCAGCAAGCATGCCATGGTGGGCTTCTCCGACTCGCTGCGCATGGAATTGGCGAGGGATGGCGTCAGCGTCACCGTTGTTTCTCCGTACTGGGTGGTCACGGAGTTCCATGAGCGCTTCCTGAACAAAGAGGGGCAGCCCACTGGCCCGTCCGGAAGAGGAATCTACACGAAACGCACGATGACCGCAGACGGTTGTGCCCGGGTCATTGTGAAAGCGGCCGCCGCTCGGACCCGTGAAGTCGTCATGTGGCCCGGGCCCATGGGGGTCTGGCTGAAGCTGCTGGCACCGGGTCTGATGGACAGGGTCACGATCCAGATGTTCCTGAGGCCGGCGGTAGAGAGGGTGAAGAAGGGGAGGGATGGATCTCAGCCCGGCTGACAGGCGGCAGCTCTGGCGAGGCGCGCCGCCGACCATCGGGAGTGGGCTGGGAGCGGCGTGCCCCTTGCGTAGGATCCTGCCCGTGGACGGGTTTACAGGCCGCGAGGAGGGCATTCGGTTCCGGCATCGAGGGTTCCTGCGCGGGGCAGGGTGGCCTTCACGCGCACGGACACAGGATTCCGTCAGGGGTCGGGCAGCACAGGCTATTCGCTCGTGGCGGGTATTCTCCCACAAGCTCCTGAGGCCGGATGCGCGCTCGCCTCGGGGCGGGGGCTTGACAGAAGACGTGCTAGCTGCTATTCTGGCCCATGGTTACGATAAGTGCAATTAGCGCAAGCATCATACAGGCAGCCCATGAGAAGGAATCAGCTTCTAAGAGACCCAGAGGATCGTCACGAACCCAAACGCGAGGCCCTCAGAGGCGCCCCATCGGACCGCCGACAAGCCCATGGTGGCAATTGGACCGTCGCCCAGTCGATCCAGGCCTACCTGGACAGCGTGAGGCTGGCGCGCAGCCCAAACACCGCGCGGGCATACCGGAACGGCCTGGCAGCCTTTGTGGCGCTTCTCCAAGACCTGGGTGTGGACCCTGTGGCCGTGCCGGCCCGACAGGCAGCGGAAGAATGGATCGCGCAGTTCGCGGCCAGCCTCAAGGACCACGCCCCCGCCAGCGAGCGGCTCTATCTTACCGCGGTCACCGGGTGGTATGAGTTCCTGGCCGCCGAGCGTGTGGCCTCGATCAACCTGCCTCGCGTGCGCCTGCTGGTCCGCCAGCGAGCCCGCAGGCCTGGCCAGCGCCTGCCCCAGTTCCCCCGGCACGCAATTGAAGCTATCGTTGAATATGCAACAAATCTTGCTCTGGCTGCGTTCGAGGACCCGACTGCCCGCCTGCGTGGCCTGCGGGACCGCTCCTTCTTGATCACGCTGGCCGACACCGGCCTGCGCGTGCACGAGGCCTGTGGGATGCGCCGGGGGGATGTGGATTGGGCCGAGGGACGCGCCCTGCTCATCGGCAAGGGCGATCGGCAAGCAGTTGTCCGTTTCTCCCGGCGGGCGCTGGCTGCGCTCAAGGACTACCTTGCGGCGCGCGCCGCGCTGGATGGCGCCTCGGGGAGGCCGCTGGCCTCGCTGCCCCTCTTTGCGCGCCACGATCGGGGAGCCGGCCGCAAGGTCCTGCCCGTGACGACCACGACGGGCCGTTCCATTGTCCACCAGCGGGCCCGCGAAGCCCTTGGAGCGGACAGCGCCGACGCGGTCACGCCACACTCCTTCCGCCACTACTTCGTGACCGTGGTGCTGCGTGCCTCAGGAGGGAACCTCAAACTGGCGCAGGAACTCGCTCGTCATCGCAGCATCGCCGTCACGCAGCGCTACGCACACCTCTCGGACGACGAGCTGGATCGCGGCTACTTCGACATTTTCGACGCGAAGGACAAGCCCGGCTGACGAAGCGCCTTCGGATGTATGCTGCCCTCTACCCTCCGCTTGGCCAGTTTCCCGGCCGTCCTCAGCCGCACCGCGACGGCCTCCTGCGGAGGGCACCCCCTCTGGTGCCGGCAGTTTGGCCGAGAGTGGTTCGCGTCCCTACCGAGGCCGCAGCTCAATGCGATGGAGGTCTTGGGCTGCGCTGTGCCTGTAGGTGAGGATCTGAGCCTCTTCATTCAATTCGTACGTCCCGTCGCTGACCTTGACCGCGCAGCCGCTCGGGTACTGCAAGGAGGGCACGAAGATCTCGGTGGGCGCCTCCACCCGCAGATCGTGGCGGAACTCGAAATCGAACACACGGCTTCGCCAGTCGAAAGCCATTCTGATTGGCTCTCCCGCGGTCTTCTTCGGGTAGGGGCGGATGGCTCCCCTGAGCCCTCGTCCACCCGAGTGGATGTCCTTGGGGTCGATCTGCTGATCCCGGCTGAAGAGCGAAAGGTCCTCGTCGTTCCACTGATCGCCCCGGCGGTTGGTGTTGTCCGCCGTGTAATTCCACAGGGTACAGCTCAAGAGGTTGTCCTCCATCGCGCTGTAGCTTCGATGCAGGGCCTGGATCTGGGGGCTGAAGTCCCCGGTCCGGTAGGCCTTCTTTCCGTTCATGTCGAAGGCGATACCGAACTCGCCAACCAGGGTGGGCGCATTGCCCAGCCGTTCGGCGGCGACCTGCCGGTACGATGCCAGCTCGGCGGCGAACGACCGGCGAATCGCCCGTGCGCCGAAGGTCAGGCGTCCTTGCATGTCGGCTGCCAGGAACGGGGTGAACGATTTCATGAAGAGCACAAAGCCGTCATACCAATGCGGGGCATACACGATGTTGGGGGCATCATCCGGCCCCCACTTGGGGCCTTCGCGGTTGGGCTCCCCCTCGAGGAAGATGATCGCTTCGGGGGCTACCGTACGGATGGCGGCCGCGTAGCGGTTGGCGAACGGGCGGTAGTGGTCCGATGCGAAGTCCACCTCCCTGTCCCGGACGCGTACAAAGTGGTCCGGCCGGAGCAGGCGTGGTCTTCCCTCCGGGTCCAGATCCCAAACGCCGTGACGCTTCCAGATGCACTCGAAACCTGGTAGCCAGGCTCGGGCGCGATCGCGGTTCATCAGCGTGGATCGGGCTCGGCGGGCGCCTCCGATGCCCATGCTCCATTCCCCGACCTCCTGCGGGATCCCCGCCCCGAGCAGCATCGACTGGAAGGGGGATGGGCACTCGCCGACCTTGAGCATCCCTCCCGGACGGTTGAGGTCCTCCCAGCCGATGTAGCCCTGCAGGGGCTCGTTCAGCGTGTCGTACCCCACGACGTTCGAAAGCCCCTTCAACCGAGTGGCCAACTGGCGGATCGACTCGATGTAGTGGCCCTGGAGGTACTCCTGCACTGGCACGCCCTCGATCTCCGTCTGCGGGGCGAAATCGTTCCCGCCGAAGAAGAGGGTGAACATCGTGGCGGCGGCCAGTTTCAGCGAGTTCGAAGGCCAGATCATCCGCGGGAAGGGGTCGCCACGCACCTGGTGCACGACCGCCGCCCCTGTCTGGCCAAACTTGGTGATGTCGAGGCCGACAGCTTCCAGCGTCCAGCCCGGGGCTCCATCGCCACCCGAGAACCGGCTCCAGACGTCTTGGTGGGGGTCGATGAACAGGCTGATTCCATGTTCGCCTGCCTTCTGGACAACCTCGCGTACGTAGTCGAGGTACTCGGTATCGTAGATCCCCGGGCCAGCATGCTCGATTGCCTCCCAGGTGACGAGGAAGCGAAGGAAGTCGAAGCCCCAGGCGCGAAGGCGCTCGAAATGCTCGTCCGCCTGGTCCAGCGGGAAGGGTCTTCCGACAAATGACACCTGTCGATGGTTGAAGAAGCCCTCGCTCCGGTAGGTGGCGCCGTCGGGCATGAATGGCACTTTGGTGCTGCCGCCGAGGTTGACGCCTCTGAGGAGCAACGTTCTTCCGTGTTCATCCTTGAACCAGGGTCCGGCAGTTCGAATCATGGAGCCCTCCCTAGCGGATCAGATATGGGGCCTCGCCTTGCGAAGGCATCGCCTCCGAAGTTGACGATGTCGGCCAATGCAGGCTCTCGCGGCCCTCTTTGAGACAATCTGCGCGACTGCGAAGCGCCAGGCTGGATCAGGGCCGATGCAAAAGCCTCGATGGGGTGCAGGCGGTCCATCCCCCGCCGCGTCGTGGATCTGGCCACGGCGGGAAGCACCGGCCGCCATCGGGCCCATCCTCCGCCGCGGGGTGTCGGCGCAGCCTCCGGCCCGGCCTCTCTGCGGGTGAACTGAAGCGCAATGTCGAGGCGGCGTCTTGCATTGTGCTGACCAGGTAGCGGGCGCCGGCCTACTCCGGCTGGGAAGGGGTCGTCCTGGCCAGCTCGGAAAACTCGTGGTTGCGGAACTCGCCCTGCAGGCGTCTGGGCAGCTCACCTTCGATGATGACGCCCGTGGGGGTATGTAGTATCTGCTCGACCAGACCGTGTTCGTGGAAGAGGCTGATCAGCCTGCCATCCTGGTATGGCACGCGGACTTTGCAGTGAATCATGTTCTGGAGGAGCTCCTGCTCGATGACCGAGAGCAGCGCTGGGATCCCTTGGCCGTTGACTGCCGACACCGGGATCGCCCGCTCGAACTCGTCGACCTTCTCGAGAACGGCCTGCGGGTCCGTCAGGAGGTCGATCTTGTTGAGCGCGGTAACCATGGGGAGATCGGCGGCGCCGATTTCCTCGAGGGTCATCCGGACCGCTTGAGCCTGGGCATCGGCATCCGGGTGGGTGATGTCGACGACGTGCAAGAGTAGATCGGACTCAGTGATCTCCTCCAGCGTAGCCCTGAAGGCGGCCACCAGGGTTGCCGGGAGCTTCTGGATGAAGCCGACGGTGTCGGTGATGAGCATCTGCCGACCTTCGGGGAGTTCGGTGCGCCGGGTCATCGGGTCGAGGGTGGCGAAGAGTTGGTTCGCGACGAGCGCATCGGCGCCGGTGAGCCGGTTGAGGAGCGTGGACTTGCCGGCGTTGGTGTAGCCGACCAACGACACGGTCGGCATGGCCGCCCGTCGGCGTTGGGCGCGGTAGCGGCTCCGATGTGCCCGCACCTTCTCCAGCTCGCGCCGGAGGTGAGCGATCTTCCGGGCGATCTCCTGCCGATCCACCTCCAACTGGGTTTCGCCGGGGCCGCGCAGCCCTACCCCGCCCACCGAGCCCGAGCGCCCCGCCCCGCCGCCGGCCTGGCGGGCCAGGTGTGTCCATGCCCGGGTCAGGCGGGGCAGCCGATACTCATACTGGGCCAACTCCACTTGCAGCGCGCCCTCTCGGCTGCGGGCGTGCCTGGCAAAGATGTCCAGAATCAGTGCCGTGCGGTCGAGGACGCGTACGTCGTCCCCGAAGAGCTTCTCGAGTTCCCGCTGGTGGCGTGGCGAGAGCTCCTCGTCGAACAGGATGACATCGGCCGCGGTCTCCGAGACCGCGCCGCGTATCTCCTCCAGCTTCCCGGAACCGAGAAGGGTCCGTGGGTCGGGCGAGCGCAGGCGCTGCACAGCCTGCCCGACAACGGCCAGCTTCGCCGTAGCGGCCAGCAAGGCAAGCTCTTGTAGCGATGCGGAAAGGGAAAGCGTCCCTGGTTGATCGGCGTACTCGACGCCTACCAGGAACGCCCTCTCGGACGGGGCTTGGGTTGGAAGCGTGGTTGGCATAGGCCTTTTCGGCTGGATTATACTGCGAAGGAAGGGGGATGTCGGCGCCGACTCAGGCCCCGGACGATCCGTCCGGACGGGACGGGGCAGATGGGCGCCGGAGGAGCGACGGCCCGGCTGGCTCTGACTGCCGAAGAGGAATCAGCATATGGAAAGTGCTCCCAGGACAAGTCTCCTCGTCGCGGCCAGGGGATTCCGCCCAGATCGCCCCACCGTGAGCCTCCAGGATGCCCCTGGCAATGGGCAGGCCGAGGCCCGGCCCGCCGCCTCGGAACTTGGTCTTCCCGCTGGAATGCAGGAGGGCATCGCCCACCCGACCAAAGGTCTCGAAGATGCGAGTCTGGTCCCTCACAGGAATGCCGATCCCCGTGTCGGCGATGACCAGCTCAGCGAAGCCCGGAAGGCACCGGCCGCCGATCGTGATCTCGCCGCCATCGGGTGTGTACTTGATGGCATTGTACACGACGTTGAGGATTGCCTGCAGGAGCCGCTCCGGGTCGGCGTAGGTCTCCACCTCGCAGCCAGGGAATTCGTAGGTGTGTAGCCTCTGCCGCCGCTCCTGGATCGCCTGTTCAACGTCTCGCCGCGCCAGGGCGAGAAGATGACTTAACGAGGTTGGCTGGTAGACGAGGGTCAGGGTGTCGTTGTCGATGATGGCGACATCGATGAGATCCTGCACGATCTCGGCCAGGCGCTGCGTTCCCCGGTCTATCCCGTCGAGCATGGGCTTTGTTTGATCGTCCAGTTCGCCCAGCAATTCACGGAGCATGGTCGAGTAGCCCTGAATGAGGGTCAATGGGGTGCGCAGTTCGTGGGCGGCCACAGCGATGAAGTTGGATCGAGACTTGTCGAGGCGCTCCCTGGCCGCCCGTAGATCGATCTGCTGAGGGGATCGGGCAACTCCGTCAGCAGGGAGATTCCTCGCGGCCAGGTACTCAGCCGAATGGGCGAAGACAGGCTCCAACTGCGCGAGCAGTTCGAGGGCTTCCTCGGTGTTGAGCCGTGTCTGCGCCGCCTCCAGCGTCGCCATACGCAGGGTGTGCAGAACGGATTCGAGGTTTGGCGTTACGTCACTGTCTTCCTTGGCGCGGTCGAGAACCGATGGCAGGTGGCTGAGCCAGCGCTCGAAGACGGGCTCAAGGCATTGCACCTCGCTGCTGGAGACGGCCGTCACCAAGCGGTCGAATAACTCCGGAAGGTCCTTGGCCAGCGGGGAATAGCCCAGGCACTGGGTGACCAGCATGCGCGTGGCTGTGCCAACCCAAGCGTCCCGTATCCTCGCCAGGGTGTCCGCCGGGGGCGTGCTCATAGACTACAAGTCTACGCTTTTCTTCTCGCCGCGCCAGTCTACGGGCGCGAGCTCAGCCATTGTTGCAGCGTGCGCCCTACCTGCGCGAGGCTCTGGGGCGAGATCTTGTCGATCGTGTCCGCCGTGGTGTGATAGTACGGGTAGTCGAAGTCGATGATGTCGACCGCGGGGATGCCTCGCTCGAGGAAGGGGATGTGGTCATCCAGGATGCTATACCCGGGTTCGGCCACGAAGGCATCGTGGCCAAGCCCGGAAGCAGTGTCCCAGATGGCGGAGGCGAGCTCGGGTGTCGAGTTCTCTTCGTAGTAGAGCTGAAGATCACTGTCCCCGACCATGTCCACAATGATGACGGCCTCAGGACTCTCGGCGAGTGTTGCCACAAAGGCCCTCGAACCTGCAATCCAAGGCTGGCCGTTGAGATCGCCGCCGTCTTCGGCGTCGAAGAAAACGAGCCAGACGCGGGAGGCCAAGGTTTCGGGAGACAATATGCGGGCTAGTTCGAGCAGGACGGCGACCCCTGAGGCTCCGTCGTTAGCCCCCGGAACGGGCTGCTCAGGGTTCTCGGCGTCCTGGTCGGCCTGGGGCCTTGAGTCGTAGTGGGCACCCAACAGGATGAGGCTGCCTTCCGCGGGCCCGGCTCGTCCAATCACATTGGTGCCCGTGAATGCCCCGTAGGCGAAAGTCTGGCGCTCAGTCTCCCATCCGGCCTCCTGAAGACCACCGAGAATCAGAGCCACTGCCCGGTCGTGGGCGTCCGAGCCTGGAACACGCGGCCCGAGCTCGACCTGGGCGACCGCCCACCCGTACGCACGTTCTCCGTCGAACGCCGCGCTCGACGGAGAAGTCCCCACCGCGGTAGTAGCAAACGCGGGAGGCGCGCCCTGCCCCCTGCAGGCTCCCAACGCCAATGCCGCCGCGGCAAGAACACATAGGGCCAATATGCGCATAGCCTCGCATCCCTTGAGTGGAAGGTGGTGGATGGGGTTGAGGTGGTGCTCTGGTGTGGCTATGCGCATTGCTTGCATGCGTCTTCCCAGGCGGCTGTGAAGGCCCGAATGGCCCGCTCCGCCTGGGCCGCGGCGCGCTGCCTGCGGCCTCGCCCACTGGGTGCCGGCGGGAGCAGACCCATGTTGGCCTTCATCGGTTGGAAGGTTTCCGATGGGGATTCGGTGATGTAGCGGCAAAGCGCTCCCAGCATCGTCGTGTGCGGAAGGGCGACGGGAGTTTGCCCGAGAGCGAGGCGGGCCGCGTTGACGCCCGCCAGGAGCCCGGTGGCGATGTTGCCGAGGTAGCCTTCGACACCGGTGATCTGGCCGGCGAAGAGGAGAGTCGGGCGAGTGCGGTGCTGGAGTGTTGGGCGGAGAAGCGAGGGCGAGTTCAGGTACGTGTTCCGGTGCATCTGCCCATAGCGGACGAACTCGGCTTGCGCCAGCCCCGGTATCATGCGGAAGATCCGCCGTTGCTCGGGGTACGTGAGATTGGTTTGGAAGCCCACCAAGTTATACATGTCCGCCGCCAGGTCATCTTGACGGAGTTGGACAACGGCGTAGGGGCGGCGCCCCTCCCCAGGGTCGATCAGGCCCACCGGGCGCATGGGCCCATATGCCAGGGCGAGCGCTCCCCGTCGGGCGATCTCTTCAACCGGCAGGCAGCCTTCGAAGAACCGGTTGCCGCCCGCGCGAACGCCCGAAGGTATCTCCTCCTCGAAGTGGCGCAATGGAATCCGTTCGGCTGCACGCAACGCGGCCACGAAAGCCTCATACTCCTCACGGGTCAAAGGCGCGTTCAGGTAGTCGCCGGCATCCTCCTGACCTCTGCCATAGCGTGAGGCTCGGAACAGAACGTTACGGTCAAGGCTTGCGGCCTCCACGATCGGCGCCAGTGCGTCGAAGAAGTAAAGGTGCTCCTGGCCGGTGAGACGAGCCAACTCCTCAGCCAAGGCCTCTGAGGTCAGCGGGCCGGAGGCGACCACCACAATCCCTTCCGGCAGCGCTCTGACCTCCTCGCGGATGATCTGCACGCGCGAGTGCGAGGACAGCCGCCCGGAGACCACCGACGCGAAAGCCCGCCGATCCACAGCCAGGGCTCCGCCGGCGGGAAGCGCACTGGCGCGCGCACATTCGAGCAGCAGCGATCGCCCAACTTCCAGCTCACGCATCAGCATCCCCGAAGCCCTGTCCGGCAATGCGGATCCCAGCGAGTTCGAGCACACGAGCTCGGCCAGGTCGCCCGTTCGGTGCGCCGGCGTTTGTCTGCTAGGCCTCATCTCGTACAGCCGAACGTTCACGCCCCGCTCGGCAATCTGCCACGCGGCCTCGCAGCCCGCCAGCCCACCCCCGACTACCGTCACAACCTCTGTCATAGCTCGATTCTAACATGCCGTGGGCGGCACAGAACTTGCAACACGTTTGCACGGACCTTGCACTTGCTGTATACTCTGCCCGCGAGGCGACCCATGTTACAAATCCAGAATCAATCGCTTCGACCGCTCACGACTGCTCACCTGGCCCAGACCATGACCCTGCTCACGCTGCCCAACCCGGAGCTGCGTGACCGAATCATGGCCGAGATCGCCACCAACCCGGCCCTTGAGCTCGTCGATGAGCCGATCTGCCCCAACTGCCGGCGCAAGCTGACGAGTCATGGCCCCTGTCCCGCCTGTGCCCGCAGCATCGACGGCGAGGGGCCGATCGTGTTCCTTTCAACTCGAGATGGCCCACGCCCCTCTCGTTCCGCCGGCCTTGAAGAGACGCCGATGGACCGCGAACCGGCGGCACCCGAGACCCTGGCTGAGTACGTGCTGCAGCAACTCGCGGCGGATCTACATCCCGAGGATCGTCCGCTGGCCGCCTACATTCTGGCCAGCCTCGATGAAGACGGCTTTCTCCAGGATCACCCGGCCATCATCGCTCGCGCCACGCGCTCCAGCCTGACGCAGGTCACCTCGGTCCTCGCCTTGATCACCCGCGCCGACCCGCCGGGGCTCGCTACAGCAGGGCCCCGCGAGGCGCTGCTGTCACAGATTGCCCTCTTGGGCCAGAACGGCCCACATGCCGAGCTCGCCCGTCGGATGCTGACCGAGACCTTCGCCGAGCTCGGCCGCCGGGAGTTCGAAGCCATTGCCCACCACCTCGGCGTTCGGGCCGAGAGTGCGCGCCAAGCCGCAGACTTCATACGCGATAACCTCAACCCCTACCCGGCGCGGGCCTTCTGGGGGTCTGGCCACCAGCCTCAGGGCGGAGATCCGAACGTCTACCACAACCCCGACATCCAGATCACTTTCAACCCCAATGGCGGGCAGGGCTCTCTGCTCGTGGAGGTCTTCGCCCCAGTGTCGGGCTGGCTCCGCATCAACCCGCTCTTCCGCCAGGCGATGAGCCAGACCAGCGAGGAGCGGTCCAGCGAGTGGGCCCAGGACCTCGACCGCGCCACACTCTTCGTCAAGTGCCTGCAGCAACGCAACAACACTATGCGGCGGCTGATGGAGATCCTGGTCGCGCGACAGTCTGAGTTCATCGTCAAGGGGGATCGATTCCTGAAGCCGATGACCCGGGCAGGCGTCGCAGGCGAGCTCTCCGTACACGAGTCCACAATCTCGCGCGCCGTTTCCCACAAGTCCATTGCCTTCCCGGACGGGCGGATCATCCCGCTGGCCCGTTTCTTCGACCGGAGCTTGTCCGTCCGGGACCGTGTCAAGGAGATCGTCGACAACGAGACCCGGCCCCTAACCGACGACCAGATCGCCGCCACGTTGAGCGACGAGGGGATCACCGTCGCCCGCCGCACCGTCGCCAAGTACAGAGCTATGGAGGGCATCCTTCCTGCCCGCCTGCGACACCGCAAGCAGGTGAGCCGGTCGCTGCGGGCGACAGCCTACCCAGCTACCTGATGCCTAGCAATCCGTTTGCCCGACTGATCAAGCCCGACCCCTACCAAGACTTCTTCCGGGTGCTCGCTGACAGCGTCGAGGATGCGGTTATCGTACTCTCGGCGGACGGCGAGCAGATCTTGGCCTTTAACCACGCCTTCCTCCTTCTCACCGGCCACGCCCGTCCCGAACTGGAGGGCCTTGGGCCTGCGGCCTTGTTCCCCGGTGAAGCCGGACAGCAGGCGCTTGACCTCCTGCTGTCCACTACGGATCAGCCAGCTGCCCGGCGGGAGGACGTCTCGTTGCGGAGGCGCGACGGGCAGATGACCCTCGTCGATGTCGAGGCGCGTCCGGCGGGAGCCCCCCGCACCGCATTCCTTCTGACCGTTCGGCCCTCAGCGGACCGCCGACAGCGAGAGGAGGAAGACCGCACTTCTCTTGAGCGCCTGACGATCCTTGCCCACATAGCGGAAGCTCTCCGGGATGGCACGCCGACGACGTTGACGACCTGCCTTTCCCTGGCAAGTGAGATGCTGCATGCATCGGCCTGCGCGGTCTACCGAGTTTCGCCCACCTCGCCCGACTACGTCCTCGACGGCCAGCTGCCAGGGGAGTTCCCCCGCGACCTGCCAACCTCGGCGCTCCGGCCGCTTCACCGGCCCACGGCCTGGACCCTTGGCGAACGACCCGATCACGCCTTACACAAGTCCGCACGGGCCGCGGGGCTCTCCACCTTGCGGACCGCCCCGCTGGGCATCTCGACAGCCTGGGTCGGCGCCTTGGTCGCGGGATGGCGCGATCCCTCAGAGATGCCCCCAGACGCGGGACCGCTCATGGAAGTCGTTGCCAGCCTCTGCGATGTGGCCATCCAGCTCGGCCAACAGAAAGCCGCCATGGCGGAACTGGAGAACAACGGTCTTCTCCTGGAGACCGAGGTCCAGGGCCAGTTCGCGGCCTCTGCCGACGCTCTTCTCCTGCTGAGCCCCGAGCTCAAGATTCTGCGCAGCAACCCGGCCGCCCATCGCCTGCTCGGCTACCGACCGGAGGAGATGGACCAGCTCCCGGTCCAGGACGTCTTGGTCGGTCCCGAAGACATCATGGCCACATTCCTGGACGCCCTCGGCCATGATCGCCAAGCCGAGCAGTCCCGGCTGACGCTCCATCGCCGCGACGGAACGCCGATGCTGATCAACGTTCGGGCCGTTCCCATCCCTTCGCCCGTTCGGCCCCGCCTGCTGGTCGTTCTGTCGGACCAGTCAGAGCGACAGGCCATGGAGGATCGGACCGAGACACTGGCCCAGAGGGCCTTGCTCGGTGAAGTGACTGCCATCTTCGCCCATGAGGTCCGCAACCCCATCAACAACATCACCACCGGCGTCCAACTTGTCGCCTCTCGGCTGGGAAAGGACCATCCACAGTACGAGGCACTCGACCGCGTCCGCAAGGAGTGCACCCGCCTCGACCAGCTCATGTCGGACGTCCTCTTCTTCGCCCGCCCCCTGGAGCTGCGCATCGAGCCATTGAACGTCACCGAGATGATCCAACGCCTGCTGGCCCGCTGGGAGCCTCGCTTCAAGCAAGCGGGCGTCACCTGCCACACCGCGTTTGATGACACCCTCCCTCCCGCCGCAGCGGACGCCAGGACGCTCGAGCAGGTCATCGTCAACCTGATTACCAACGCCCTCCAGGCGATGCCGGCCGGTGGGACCCTGTCCATCAAACTTGCGCCCGCCATGCTGCCCCAGGGTCAGATCGTGGAAATGCAGATCGCGGACACAGGCACCGGGATTCCGCCCGAGATCAAGGCCCGCATTTTCGACCCGTTCTTCACCACCAAGAAGGATGGCACCGGTTTGGGCCTTGCCATCAGCCGACGGATTCTCACGGCGCACAAGGGCACCATCCAGGTCGAGAGCTATGCCGACGCCGGAACCGTCTTCACTCTCCAAATCCCAGCTGTGCAAAGCACAGGGAGCCAGGCATGACCGCAACCGTTCTGGTCGTCGATGATGAGGAGACCGCCCGCCGCTTCGTGAGCGAAGCGCTTGGCGACGCCGGTTACGAGGCCCTCGAAGCCGGCAACCTGGCGGAGGCCAACAAAGCCCTCGACGCCGGAGCGGCCGACATTATCCTGCTCGACGTCTTCCTGCCTGACGGCTCCGGCTTAACATTCCTCGACCGGGTCGCCCGCGAGAACCCCAGCCCGCCCGTCATCATGATGACGGCTTTCGGCGAGGTGGACATCGCGGTCGAGGCCATGAAGAAGGGCGCGCAGGACTTCCTCCAGAAGCCGCTCGATCTCGATCGGATGCTCCAGGCAGTCGAACGGTCGCGGGAAGTGGTCTCCCTGCGCCGCGAGCTCGACGTCTTGCGCCGCTCAAGCCAGGGCCAGATCGAGTGGATCATTGGCGAGACGCCCCGGATGCAGAAGGTCGCTCGCGAGGCCGAGCGTGCCGCAACCGCTTCGGTCTCTGTCCTCATCACCGGGGAGACCGGCACCGGCAAGGAGGTTCTCGCCCAGTCGATCCGCGCCATGGGCCCCCGAGCGGCGAAACCCTTCGTGCCCATCAACTGCGCCGCACTGCCCGACACGATGATCGAATCCGAACTCTTTGGCCACGAAGCCGGCGCCTTCACCGGCGCCACCAAGCGCAAGCCGGGGCTGCTCGAGGTCGCCGACACCGGCATTCTCTTCTTGGACGAGATCGCCTCCACCAAGCCCGACATGCAGGCCAAGCTCCTGCGGATGCTGGACGAGCACCGGTTCCGCAGGGTCGGAGGCGTCACCGAGATCAGCGTGGACATCCAGATTCTGGCTGCCTCCAACCGGGATCTGCCAGAGATGCTCAAGGCCGGTACATTCCGCGAAGACCTGTATTACCGGCTCAAGGTAGTCGATCTACACTTGCCTCCGTTGCGGGATAGGATCGTAGACATCCCCGCGCTGGTCGGCACGTTCATCCGTCAGATCAATCAATCGACCGGCAACGCCATCAGCGGCATCACCCCGCGCGCCCTCTCCGCCCTCAAGCCCTACCGCTGGCCCGGCAACATCCGCGAGCTGCGCCATATGGTCGAGCGCGTCATGCTCTTCTGCGACGACGAAGTAATCGACATTGGCCACCTCCCAAGCGAGTTCCAGTCTCTCGCCTCCTGAAGCCTACCTGGCACGCTCCTTGCAACATTGGCCTCCAGACCCGATTGGAACTGGAGGCCAAAATGATTCCTCTCAACTTGCGAGATCTTGAAATCGCGATTGCCGCCGTCGTGTTCCTGCTCGGCTTTGTCTGCGTGGTCATCGGGATCGTCATTCTGGTCACCCGTGGCTACTCCCGCGAAGTCCGGGCCCTCGCCAGACAGACGGCCAAGCTGGGCGAAAAAGGCGTCGGCCAGGAGGTCACTGGTCTGGTCAGCAGTGCCTCGGAGTTGGTCGATGCCATCAACGGACTGGTCCGTACGGCCAGCGGCGTCGCCGTCTTCCTGGTTCTCCTGGGAATCGGCATGCTTGGCTCGGCCTACTGGATCATCACGCACATTGAATGGGCCGTCCTCTAGCCATCGAGGAGCGCGGCATGCTCACGGACAACGACGTCTTGGGTGCTTTCAGCAAGAAGCTCTCCCCTGGCGAGGTTTCCGCCACGCTTCAAAGGCTCTTGCGGGTGCCCGAGGCCTGGAGCAAGTTGCACGAACCAGCCTTCCTCGAGAGCGCCCTCGCGCTGGGCGACGTCCGGTCGCTCACCCCCTCCCGGCTGGCCCTGCTTTCGCTGGGGCTCGCCGAGGCGCCGGGCGTCGAGCGCATGCCCGATCCCCTCGAGGACCGTCTCGTTCAAGCCTGGGGGGCGGCCCAAGCCGCCTCGCTGCCAAAGCGCGACCTGGAGACCACCGCTCTCCTGGCCCTCGGCCTCTGCCGGAAAGCCGCTAAGGAAGGCGCAGCCAAGCTCGCAACGTTGGCGCTCTCCTCTCCCGACACTTGGCGAACTCCCCTGGCCTGCGCCTGGTCCTGGATGCCCGAGCCCCGAGTGCTGATCTCAGCGATGGTGGCTGCCGGCGGGCAAGAAGGCCTTCACCTCGTCGCTTCCACGCTCCTCGCCGATCGCAGCACCGAGGAAACCGCCAGGCAGCTCCTGGCCGCCAGCCCCGCCATGAGTGAACGGGGCGCGCACAGCCTCCTGCTGACCGGCGAGGCTGAATTGGCCAAGGCCATCCTCTCCCACAGAAAGTCCGAGAGCATGCACGAGATTCCCCCGTCCCAGACCGAAGCCTCCGCCCGCGATTTCGTCCTCCGGTCGACCCGGTCTCGCATCCATGGGGACTTGGCCACATCTCGTCAGGAGCTCGAAGAAGCCTGGAATGCTGCCAACCGCGCCGCCGCCGAGGCCGCCGATGGACTGGCCGAATTGGCGGAGCTCGAAGGCGATCCGGTTACCGCCCTTGAAGCCCGCCTGCAAGCCCAACAGCTTCAGCCTTCTTCCTTGCGGCGCGCCCACCTGGCATTGGCCTACGTCGCGGCTGGAAGGGCCCAGGACGCCCTGGCGAAGCTTCCCAAGAGCAATCGCACGATGGAAGAACTGGTAGCTGCGGGTCTCGCAAGCCTCAAGATCGGCGACCTGGAGGAAGCCGGCCAGAGCCTGTGCGAGGCTGCTGGCTCCAAGCCTTCTGTGACGGCCACAGACCACTGGTATGGTCACCTTGTGAAGGGGTTGCGCAGCATTGGGCGTACCGATCTTGCCCTTCAGGCCAGCGAGGCGCGCCTCGCCAGGCGCCCGGCCGACCCCGAAATACGGCTCGAGTATGCCGGCCTGCTCCACGAGGCAGCTGACTACCCTAATGGCGCCGCACAAGCGAGCCTCGCTCTGGCGCTGACACCTAACTCAACCTCCGCCAGGAAGACTCTCGCGCAGTGTCTGCAGTCTGCAGGCGCTCCCGCCGCCGCCCTACCCCACTGGCAGGTCCTCGCGGCTGCTGACTTTGCCTTCTTGCCGGATCTTGCCCGCTGCGCCATCGAGGCCGGCAACCTTCCCGCTGCCGAGCAGGCGACAGCCTCGCTGCGGCAAAGTGACCCTGCCTCGACGGCTGCCCTCATCCTGACTGCCAAGACTCAGGCTGCGGGGGGCAACCTGACGGCCTCACGGACTGCACTGGAGGTCGCCACCCAGCAATCCCCTCAGGATCCAGATCTGTGGATTGCCCTGGCGGAGATCCAAACCCAAGGAGGCGAAACCCGGGCGGCTGAGGGTACGCTTGCCCACGCCGTCCAGTTGGTGCCGGATTGCGCCCATCTGCACGCGGCCGCCGCCCAGTGGTACAAGGCACATGGACGACCCAGCGACGCTCTGTTGGCCATCCAGAAAGCCTCGAAACTGGAGCCTGCCCAGGCCGACTGGCTGGTCGAGGAAGGCGATCTGCTGTGGGCGCTCGGGCACAAGGACCTTGCGTTGCCCAGGCTCAAGGCCGCCGCCTCCCGAAAACCGGGAAGCTTCCGCGCGCGATTGGCGCTCGCACAGGCCTTCGAGGAACAGGGGGATCTCGCCTCCGCCGCGCAGTGTCTTCCCAAGGACCTCTCGGGCGCCAATGGAGAAGCCCAGATCGCTGCGGCGCGGATCGCCATCCGCCACGCCTCTGCCTCCAGCGATGCCTCGGGCCTGGAGTTGGTTCAAGAGGCCCTCGAGCACGGCCGCGACGCGGATCCGGCCGACCCCCGCCCTTACTACTGGCTCGGACAGTTGCGGCACCTGCTTGGCCAACCAGCGGCGGCGCTTGAGGAGTACCAGCGATGCCAGGAACGATCGGCCGGCCAGCCGCCAGACCTTCGTCTGCAGGCGGTCCTGGGTCTTGCCGCTGCCGCTATCGATGCCGGAGAGTCGGCCCTCGCCTTGACAACCCTCGAGGAGGCGCGCACGGAGCACCCGTCCTCGGCGCCACTCCTCGTAGCGCTTTCGAAAGCGTACCTGGCAGCCAACCTGCCCGACCGCGGCCTCCAGATCGCTCAGCAGGCCGTCGATCTCGAGCCAGAATCCGAGGTTGGCTTGCGGCACCTGGCTAAGGCCGCCTCGGAGAATCACGACTGGCGCCTAGCCGCCAAAGTCCTCCGCAGCTGCCTCAGGATTCGGCCCGGGCAGCCGGATGCTTGGCTCCAGCTCGCCGAAGCGGCCCACCGTGCCCAGGATTCGAAGGCCGCCCGAGAGGCCCTGGTACGTGCCTTGCGGCCCGCCAGCCGCCAGCCGGAACTCCTGCAGAAGGCCGCAGCCGTGCTGATCACTGTCGGTGATGTGGCCGCGGCACAGATCGCGCTGAAGAGGGCCGTGCGTCTCCAACCGGACAATACCCTCTTGCTTCGGGATCTCGCCCGAGTCAGTGAACTTCGAAGCGACTGGATCAGCGCGGCAGAGGCCTGGAAGCAATGCAGCCAACTCATGCCAGGCCAGACAGAGCCGCTCGTGATGGCCGCCAAGAGTCTCTGGCAAATGGCCCACCGGGCCGAGGCCATCGGCTTCTGGCAGCGCGCCGTCGCCCTTCAGCCGCTCAATCCCGTGCTGCATCTGGAGCTCGCCCGCGCCTGCAGGGCCAACGGGGAGGCGGCTCAAAGCCTCAATCACTACTCGGTCGCTCTCCACCAAAGCCCGGACGACGTCGATCTGGCGCTCGAGGCGGGCCAGGCTGCCCTGACCCAGGGTTCGCACCAGGAAGCCTTGGAGACCCTCAAACAGGCGTCCAGCCTGGCCCCCGATCGCGCCGACGTGGCCACAGCCCTTTCTGAGTGCCTGCTCGTCGCCGGCCGCCCCCACGAATCCAAGGAACTCCTGCAGCACATCGCCCGTCAGAACCGGCTCTCCCCGCGCGCTTCGGCGCTCCTCGCCATTGCCTCACTGGATGCAGGCGATCTTGCGGGAGCGGAGGTCGCCTTCCGCGGTGCCCTCGCCGCTCCCACGAGCGATGACCTTCCCCTGGTGTCCCGCGCGGCTCTCCGCCTGGGCGCATGGGCCGACGCGCTCCGCCTGATCGAAACGCCGCTCAGTGCCGGGGACGCTTCTGTTGGGGCCGGGGTTCTGCTTGCCGCCGCCGGCACCCGGATCCGCTGCCAGGAGGCCGGCTGGCTGTATACGGCTGCTGGCGCCAGCCACCACGCCCCCTCTGCAGACCTGCTCTCCGGTGAAGGCCTCAAACGGTTCGAGGATGTCCTCGAAAGAGCCCGCAAGACCGGCATCCAGGAGAGCGAGATTCGTGTTCTTCGCCTGCAGGCGGCAGCCGCTTCTGGCTCCGCCTCCTCCGAAGATGTCAAGACGCTGCGATCGTCGATTGCAGTCGGTGGGCTCACCCCTGTCCAGGAGACGATTGCGCTGGCAGAACTGCGCGCTGATCGGCCTCAGGATGCAGAGGAGACCCTCCGCCGTAGCGAAGCCACGGGTCAGGCCACGTCCTGGTCCCGAATCCTGCTTGGTATGGCCTACGCGGCTCTCGGCCGGTACCAGCGAGCACGCCAGGTCTTCGAGACCGGCGCCCAGGATCCAGTCCTGCGGCCGATCGCCGCCTTCCTTTCCGGTCGCGCCTGGCTGGCCGAACACCACGCCAAAGAGGCCATCGCCGCCATCAACGCCGCTGTTGCCGCTTGGCCAGACGAACCCGACTGGCATTTCCAGCTCGCGACGCTCTATCTGGAGGATGGCAACCCGGGCGCCGCCCTGCCTCACCTCCAGCAGGCGGCCGAGCTCGCCCCGGACGATCCCGAGATCACTCTCGCCCTCGCCCGCAGCCTCCGCCGGGACGGCCAGCTCTCCGAGGCCCAGTCCGCCTACGCCCGAGCGGTCACCATGTTCCCTTCGAACGGCGAGGTGTGGAAGGAAGCAGGAATCCTGGCCCTGGCCACAGGCGACGCCTCCCAGGCAGAAGCGTGGTACGAACGCGCCCGGACGTTGGCCCCATCGGACGCGCATTGTCTGGTAGGCGCCGCTCGAGCCGCCATCGCCCTTGGCAAACAGCGCGAGGCCACCGAGTACGGTCGCGCGGCAGCCCGGTTGGCACCTAATGATCCTGAGGTGCTCCTCGGCATCGGCGAGGTTCTTTCAAAGCAAGGACGAATCGACCAAGCCCTGCAGGCGTACGACCGGGCGTTGGCATTCGTGGCCGACTCGATGCCGGTCCGCCTCGCGCGCAACGAGCTTCTAGCCCGTATGGGCAGGCCCGAGGAGGCCGCCCGAGACCTGCGTGCCCTTCTCGAAGTCAAGCCCGAAAGCGATCTCGCTTGGGCGGCCCTTTCCGAAGCCTGCGACGCTTCGGGACAGGCGGAGGAAGCACTCGAGGCAGCGACCCGAGCCATCCGGCTCTCGCCGCGCGACATCACTCACCGCCTCCGCCTTGCCCGCCTCTCTCGCAAGGCCGGCCAGCTTGACCGGGCCCTGAGCGAGGTGAAGCAGGCCCAGGCCATCGCGCCGTCCGAACCAGCACTGACCATTGAGCTCGGCCGCATCCACGAGGAGCGCCGGGAGTTGGAGCATGCCTTGAGCGCCTATGAGGCCGCGATCGCCCTCGACCAGGAGTCAGCGGAAGCCTACTTCCGGGCCGGCCTCGTCTTGAAGAACCTGAAGTCCTACCCGCAGGCTGGACGAATGTTCAAGCGGGCCGTCGACCTCAATCCCAAGGATCCTGAGGCCTTCCACCAGCTGGCTGCGGTGCGGGCTCTCGAACTCGTCCACGGCGGAATCCCACGAACGGCGGTGTCTACATGATCCCACGCCAAGAACTCATCAACCTCATCCACGCAGCCCGCGTGGCCGGTCGCTCTGACTACGCCCGGTCGGCGGCAGCCGATTGGCTTGCCGTCTGGCCCGGGGACCTCGAGGTTCAGTTCCTGCTCGCCCAGGCCGAGGTTGAGCAAGGGCTGAACAGCCCGGCGGTTGCCCGTCTGACAGGCGTCCTGGCCGCTGACCCAGAGTTCTCCGAGGCCTACGATCTGCTGGCTTCGGCCTTGCGTGCTTCTGGCGATCCTGTCCAGGCGACGGTGTTCGCAGCCTGCGCTGCCGTCCTTCGCTCGCAGCCTGTCGACGCGGCCCGCGCCCCTTCCTGGGCAGCTCCCTTGACCCAGGCCCTGGCAGACCTCGCTGCGGGCGAGGCCGCCAGCGCCGTCGCCAGGACGCAGCAGGCACTCTCCGCAGATCCTGGCCTTCCGCTCCCCACCCTGGTGGCCATGCGAGCGCAGCTCGCCGCGAATGACCGGGCCGGCGCCATCAGCCTGGCTCGCGTTGGCCATGACCGTTGGCCGGAATGCCTGGCCTTCCGCCTGCTCCTGGCCGATGACTTGCTCGAACGCGGCCAGACCTCGCGCGGAGTCGACTGCCTACATCGGGCCAGCGCCGATGACCCCCAGGGCCGGGTAGCCGCGCGCATGCTGGGCGCGGACCACCTCTACCAGAGCATCTGGCCGAAGTCTCAGGAGGCACCCCTCTCCATGCCGATTCCGGCAGAAGTCCTCGCCCTCCTGGGTGAGCACCGCCTGGGGCTTGGGTCCGCCTCGCATACAGGGGATTCCACTCCGACTTCGCCCGCCTCAGAAGTCGCCTCAGCCGCGCAAACCAAGCCAAACGCCGCTTCGGTCCAGTCACCAGCGCCGGTCACAAGCCCTGAGGACGGGCTGCCGGTCCCAGAACCGTGGGAAGCATTCCGCGGCCCCGACTCGGGCGACGCCTACCCCGCCGAATCTGGATCTCACGACGTGGAGGCTCTCCGCGAGGTCCGTGACGAACTCGACCGGGTCGCGCGCAAGCTCAAGTTTCAGCACCGGCGGCAGAACGAGGACCAGCGTGTGCCTGCCTACGTCGTCGTGTCCTGCCGCACCCGGCTCACCCAGGCATTTGGGCAAGACAAAGCCTGGCGGATCGACGAGGCCATTGTCTCCCTTGTCGAAGTGGTCCGCCGCCGGCAGGGCTGGGCCGCCTATCGGCTGTACCTCGACGACCCGACCTCCCTTCAACCCTTTGGCCTCACACCTGCCGATCCCCAGAACGCCTGGCAGCTCAAGCTGCGCCTGACCGACTTGGACGCCGCCCTCTCCCGCCGAGGCGAGATGATCGGCGCGCTGCTTATCGTTGGGGGCCCGGGCATCGTCCCCTTCCACATGCTGCCCAATCCGACCGACGACGATGACGACGCCGTCCCCTCGGACAATCCCTACGCCACCACGGACGAGAACTACTTCGCTCCCGAGTGGGCCGTCGGACGCCTCCCGTCCAACGACAATCCCGAACTGTTGGTGAACCTGCTGCAGGCTGCGGCCCAGGAGCATCGTCTCTTCAACCATTCCATCAGCCCCGTTCAGCGACTGCGCCTGTGGCTCGCCCGCCGCCTCCGGTTCCTTTTCCGCCGCCCGGTTGTATCGTTCGGCTATAGCGCCAACATCTGGCGCAAGGCCTCCCTGGCCGTGTTCCGCACCATCGGCGACCCGGCCTCGATGGTAACCTCTCCGCCCGCCGAGGCCGCAAGCCTGCCTGCCGAGGCCATGCGTCCCGTTCGGCTGTCGTACTACAACCTCCACGGTCTGGAGGATTCCCCCGAGTGGTTCGGCCAGCGCGATCCTTTCGAGGACCATGCCGCGACGGTTGAGTACCCCGTCGCCCTGCGGCCTCAGGACGTCGTCAATGGTGGCCGCGCTCCGCGCATCGTCTATACCGAGGCCTGCTATGGCGCCAACGTGTTCGGCAAGACAGTCGACTCCGCCTTGTGCCTGAAGTTCCTGTCCTCGGGAGCCCGCAGCGTTGTCGGCTCGACCAAGACCTCCTACGGATCGGTGACCCCGCCGCTCATTGCCGCGGATCTTCTTGGCCGGTTGTTCTGGGACAACATCAACCACGCCTCCCCCGCTGGTGACGCTCTGCGCCGCGCCAAGCTCAACATCGCAGCCGAGATGCAACGACGGCAAGGTTTCCTGGACGGCGAGGATCAGAAGACGATCATCTCCTTCGTTCTGTACGGGGATCCTCTCTACACCCCGCGCGGGCTTGCCGCCAAACAAGGCGGCAAGGTTCTCGTCCGCCGCGCCAGCCGCTCCTCCCAGATGAAGACGACCTGCGCCCTTGCCGGTCCGGATGTCCCCATCGAGGACGTCTCTCCAGCAACGATGGAGAAGGTCAAATCCATCGTCGCCCGCTACCTGCCCGGGATGTCCGATGCCCTATGCCGCGTCCATAGTCAGCATTGCGAGTTTGACTCCGCCGACCCGCAACAGGTCTGCGTCAAAGGCAACCCGGCCTCCGCAACGGAGACCCTCGTGGTCACCTTCGCCAAGAAGATCGACGACGGCCCGCGTCATCACGCGCACCTCGCCCGCCTGACACTCGACAAGTCCGGCAAGGTCCTCAAGCTGGCCGTCTCCCGCTAGGGGACGAGAGAATGGCACACGACTTGCACCTACGGATACCAGGGAGCCCTAGACCGACGATGCCTAGCCTACACACTCGCCTCGGATTTCACTATTACCCGGACGACCAGCACTACACCCAGGTCGATCTCGATACCTGGCTGCCGGTTCTCCAATCCCTTGGGGCGCGCTGGATCACTCTGCGGGCCTCACTGGAACGTGGCGTCCCCGAACCCTTTTTGCGCGGGCTTCAGGACGCCGGCATCGAACCGGTGGTCCACATGCCTCTCGGAGTGGCGCGGTTGAGCGAGCATGAGCTGGCCCCTCTCCTGGCATCCTACGCCCGCTGGGGGCTTCGCTACGTTGTCTGCTTCGATCGGCCCAACCTGAGATCAAGCTGGAGTCTGGCTGAATGGAGCCGGCCGGGTCTGGTGGAGCGCTACCTGGACGTCCTTCTGCCCGTTCTGCAAGCCCAACGCGCCGCCGGCCTGCAGCCGGTGCTACCGCCCCTGGAACCCGGCGGTGACTACTGGGACACCGCATTCCTGGCCGCCACCTTCGAGGGGCTGGCCCGCCGTGGTCAGGAAAGTCTGCTCTCGGAGACGACCCTGGCTATCTACGCCTGGACTTGTCACAAGCCCCTGACGTGGGGCGCGGGCGGGCCCGCCCTCTGGCCCGAAGCGCGCCCCTACCATACGCCGGAAGGCGCCCAGGATCAGCGCGGACTGCGCGCCTTCGACTGGTATGCAGCCGTCGCCAGAACCGCCGACATTCCCAGCCTGCCGATGATTGTCATCGCTGGCGGTGAGCTTCCCGCAGCGGGAGAGGCAACGATCGGTCCCGAGGCACATGTCGAACAGAATGTCGGCATCGCTCGATCCTTGGCCTCCGGCGACATCCCCGCCTCGGTGCTCAACTTCGCGTTCTACGCGCTGGCCACCTCGGACGATCACCCGGACCATTCTGCCGCCTGGTTCCCCAAGCTGCAGGAGCCGCGCCCCGTCGTCGCCGCCATGCGGCGTCTCATTGAGGCCGGGCCGAAGGCCCGGATGTCGACGATCGAGAAGCCCATCAAGCACTACCTGCTTCTTCCACCCGATCGCGGCGCCTCTTTCTTGCAGCGGTGGCAGAAACTCAGCGAGTTCACCATCGCCTACCATCCAGCGATCGGGTTCTCCGCCGAAGAAGCCCGACTGGCTCAGCACGTCACCATCGCCGCCGAGACGGCCGAGATCCCGGCCTCCGTCGAGACCGAGCTGCGCTCCGCAGGTTGCACGGTTGAGAGACTCATCGTTGCCGATCCCGGGCCCGCCTCCCAGCCAGTCGCCGTTGACGCGCTCCAAGCCACCACGGCTAGATAGGGGAATGCCATGCCTGACACCTTCGCCCCAACCGCCAAGCCCAAGCCGACGCCTTCACCTGACACAAGGTCCGTCGGCCGCGCCAACATCAAGGTCCTCGGCCTTGGTGGTGGCGGGTGCAACGCCGTCAACCGGATGATCGAGCTCGGTCTGACGGGCGTCGACTTTGTCGCCGCCAACACCGACCGACAGGCTCTGGCTTCCAGCCTGGCCTATGCCCGGATCCAGCTGGGGCCACGCGTCACCCGAGGGCTCGGAGCCGGCGGCGATCCGCGCATCGGCGCTTCAGCCGCCATGGAGAGCAGCCGCGAGATTGCGGCCGCCCTGGCCGGGGCCGACATGGTCTTCATCACCGCAGGCATGGGCGGTGGAACCGGAACCGGTTCGGCGCCTGTGGCGGCCGAGATCGCACGTGAGGCCGGGGCGGTTGTTGTCGCCGTCGTTACTGTGCCCTTCTCCTTTGAGATGACAAGGCGAGCCAAGAACGCCGTGGAAGGCATCCGCCTGCTGCGCCCCCATACCCACACGCTGGTCACCGTCCCCAATGACCGCCTGCTGCAGATCGTTCCTCCGGACGTCAGCCTCGAGATCGCCTTCCGGCTGGCCGATGATGTGCTGCGCCAGGGCGTACAGGGGATTGCCGAGTTGGTCACCCACCCGGGGCTGATCAATGTCGACTTCGCTCACGTGCGCGAGTTGGTCATGCACGGCGGCGGTGCCTTGATGGCAATCGGCCTCGGCGAAGGCGACGAGAAAGCAGCTGACGCCTTGAACCAGGCCCTGCATCATCCGCTTCTGGAGATCGACAGCCTGGACCAGGCCGCCGGGGTTCTGGTTCATTTCACCGGCGGTGAAGACCTCACCCTGTTCGAGGTCGGTGAAGCCGTGACCCGGCTTCACGAGTCGCTGTCGCCCCAGGCCGATGTGATCCTCGGCGCGACGACCGAAGCCTCCATGCTCGGACGCGCCCAGGTCATCCTGATTGTGACGGGCCTCGGAGGTCATGCCGTCCAACAGGCGGCCGCACCCCAGCCCGTCGCGGCCGAAGCTCCTGCCGGCAGCGCACCCATTCTGGACGAGGCTAACCTCGACCTGCCGACTTTCTTGCGGCGGCGGGTGATGATTGGGCAGTGAGGAGACGGCGCACGTGGATAAACAGACTCTGGCACGTGTGAGCGCGCAAGTTGCACGGAGTTTCCCGGAAATGGCCGGTGTTGCCCCCACGGTCAAGAGCCAGCCCGCGGCCGGCGACCTCCCGCAGTACCTCCTGGTCTATAAGGCCAAGGCGCTCCTGCCCGACGGCCGGCAGATGCCCCGTGTGGTCCGCGTTGTCGCCGATGACCAGGGGCGTATTGTCCGGATGAGCACCTCGAAGTGAGGGCACCATGAACCCTGGGGTATCCAACCTCGTACAGACGCCGATCGCGGTGGCCAAGACCCTCTTCTGGCGGACAGCAGCGGGGCTGGCGGGCGTTGCGGTAGAGAGGAAGCAGGTCCTGCGCCGCGCACTCGCGTGGGCGCCAGCCCTCCTCGCTGGTGGGTTGGCCTTCGCCCTGGGTAGGGTCGTCGGCCAGATCGTCCGCGGCCTTCTCTAGCCTATCGGGGAGGAAACGGACCATTGAATTGCGGTGCCATGGCGCCCGGGGTACAATCCGGGCGCTCCCATGCCACAAGGGCTGGCAGACGCCAAGAATGAAACCAACCGTCACTCCTGTCGTCCTCCTACTCCTCTTGCTCGCGTGCTTCGCCCTCGGCGTCATCAGCGCGCTGGTCGGTAATCCCCAGCCCCAGGCAACCCCTCTCCCATCGGCAGATGTCTCCGCTGCCACGACGGTGTCGGGGCAGACGACCGTCTTGATCCTGGGGGCAGACGACCTCCAGAGCGCGGATCCAACGCTCTTGGCCATCTGGTACGCAACCTTCCGTCTCCCCGGGAGAGAGGTATTTGTTCTGGGCGTTCCGACGGACATACAGGTTCCCGGCGATCCGCCGATCCCTGTCGCCGCCCTCTTCCATTGCTCCCCCGACAGCGGCGCGGACCCCACGTTCCTGGTCGCGCTGAACCAGGCAGTGCCTCTCCCTCCCAATCTTGTGCTCTGCCTGGATCGCGTCGCATTCTCGACCCTCGTTGACTATCTTGGTGGCCTTGACATCAACGGCACGCGCCTGGACGGCGCTCAGACCATGGCCGTCCTCGACCTGTTGCTGGACGATCCGCCCAGCCTTCTAGCCACGCAGTCACGCGTCCTGGAGGCGATGGCCCGGCAGGCTCCGCTCATTGGGGCGACGCCTGATCTCACTCCCCTCATCGCACTAATCCCCGATCATGCCTATCTCTCGATGCCGGTGAACGAGGTCGCCGCGCTGGCGGCGCCCTTGCTTCCCATCTCCCCGGCCACGATCCACATCGACCTTCCCACGGCGGTGGACCCAAGCGAGGCGACGCCCCCCGCACCCTAGACCCGGAGA
>CAZEMA010000026.1:20581-27346 GCA_964513155.1 uncultured Anaerolineaceae bacterium | reverse complement strand
AGTGGCGAGTATCCAGGACGTCATCCCATGACCTTCGACGGGATCCTGGCCATGGTTGCCCATCAGGAGAAGGGGTTGCCACCAGTGTCGTCGCCGTCGAGCACAGCCCGAGCCGCTGCCCATTTGGGGAATCGCAAAGGAGGCCAAGAGCGGAACCCCGGCTTCGCCGCCAGGGAGAGCATCAAGTGCAGTCGGGAATGGCGCACGTCGGCCGACACCACAGCCTCCACCCAGCTTAGGGTGACCAGTGGTGGGTTGGGCCGGGGTGATAGGCCTAATGCCCCTGGGGGAAACGGCTCACAGCCGAGTAGCGTTGAGACAACTGCCCGAAGCTGCCCTAGGCCGGCCCTTGCGCCGCGCGTCCTTCCTTGGCAAGGTCGGCGAGCAAGTCGAGGAGGCGCTCATCGGGGGGGATGTCGCTCATCGAATGGCCATAGTGGATGAAGCGGGCCCTGCCATTGCGGTCGATCAGCACCTGGGCAGGCATCCTCCCCAGCTTGAACAGATCGACCTGCTGCCCATAGAGCTTGAGCACCGTATGCTGAGGGTCCGGAAGGCCAACGAACGGCAGTTCCTGTTCGCGCCAGTACTGGGCGAAGGCCTCCCGCCCCTCCGGCCCTACGACAACCACCTCTGCCCCCCCTTCGACGAACTTCCTGTAGTCCTGGCGCAACTGCGCCATATGCGCGCGGCAGAATGGTCAGGTGAATCCTCGGTTGAAGACGAGCAGTACGTGGCGTGCGCCGCGAAAGTCAGAGAGGCGGATGACATGACCCTCGAAATCTTCCAGGGCGAAGTCGGGAGCCATGGCGTCGATCTGCACTTCAGCAGGCATGCGGTACTCCACCTTGAATCAAGGCTTGTGACATTGGGCCGTTTGGACTCACCCAAGGCAGAGCTGGGTCATGGGAGTCCTGCGATGAAGGTCGTGACCGCCTCGAGGAATGCTGCGGGGCACTCCTCCTGGGGCGTGTGCCCGCAGGCCGGGAAGACCACTAGCTCGGCTCCCGCCAAATCCCTGGCGAGGCGAATGCTCTCCTCCGTAGGGACAATGCGGTCATCATCCCCGGTGACGACCAGAACCGGGACCCGAATCTGATCGAGCTGGTCCACCAGGTCCAAGGGATGGCTGGCGAGCGTCAGCTCCCAAAGGCCCCGATCCCAGTTCTCCGCCCCGAGAGGCACCTCATAGCCTGCCAAGATTTCCGGCGTGATACGGGATGGATCGTGCCAGGCCGTGTGCAGCAGCCGGACTCCCCAGGATCGGATATTGCGCACGAGCAGGGGGCCAATCCGGCTCATCTGGGGGGTGTGCATCACGAGGCGCATCCAGGCAGGCGTTCCACCGGTTGTGTAGATCGCTGCGTCGACGAGGACCAGGGCCCGCACTCGATCCGGATGGCGCAGCGCGGTGAGCACTGCGACCGTACCGCCGGCGGAGTTGCCGACCAAGACCGCTCGATCCAGCCCCAGCGCATCCATCAGGCCCACCGTCTGCTCTACCTGCGAGTCCACCGAATACGGGCTGTCGCCTGTCCATTGCCCGGGCAGGGGCCGGGATGTCAGGCCGGAGCCAGGCCGGTCGACGGCGACCACCGTTCCCAGAGCGCTGAGTGAGGCCATGACCTCCCGCCAGGAGAAGACGCTGGCGCCGAAGCCGTGGAGAAGCACGACGGCCGGCTCCCCGTCCCCCATGATCTTGTAGTGCAGGCGCAGGCCATCGACATCGGCGAAGTGGCTATCGGCGTCTGCCAGGCTATCGGGGGGAACCGTTCCCTGCAAAGGTGGAATGGGAATGAGGAATGGGCCCACCAAGAGTAGGGTCAACACGACGATCAGGCTGATGGCCAGTACGCGCCAGAGACGCCTCATGGCCCCTCCCTTCCCAGAGATTGTAGCAATTCGATGGTCGCTGCGACAGCCTGGCTCTGCTGGTCCTGGCGGCTGATGGCCGCGGGGCCGTCCCCTGGTTGTGGACCATACCACCCGAATCCTGCATGGTTACCCCCTTCGAGGCTCACCCATCTGGTCGTGGGCGGGAGGAGAGGTCGGGAGGCGTCGATCTTGTCCCCCGTCGCCAGGCCATCCTGGGTGCCAAAGATGGAGACCACCTGAAGGTTCCGGGTGGAGAGGTCATCGGTCGACGCCGGATAGGCCGCCCACAGAACCAGACCTTCTACCGCATCCGGATGCCGGTAGGCAAAGCGCGCCGCCATGGCCCCACCCAGGGAGTGACCTCCGACCGCCCAGTGGCGCACCGAGGGGAAGGCGGCCATCACTTCCACCGCTCGGTCAGGGGCGAACACAGCAAGGTTAAAGGGCATCGGCGCGATCACAGCCAGGTAGCCTTCCGCCGCCAGCGCGTGGGCCTCCGGCGCATAGGAGCGGGGGTCCACCCTGCCGCCCGGGTAGAGGATAATGCCGACCGCCGGCTCACTCCCGGCCGGTTCAAAGACCAGCCAGGGCGACGTCGCGACCTGGACCGCCTCATCGGATTGCAGCGCGCTAAGGGCCTCCGGCATCGGCCCCAGCGGGGTTTCCGCCCAGATGACAAAGCCGACGACGAGGACAACCGGCACAAGCAAGACGAGCCACAGCCACCTTCGGCGCACGGTTACTCCTTCCCCCCACATACATCTCCCCCCTCTTCCTCGATCGCGATCCCCGCCCACTCCCCGCGGCAGAACATGCCTGCGGCGTCGAAAGCCAGCTTGGCCAAGCCATACTTGGCCTTGAGGAGGCCGTTGGCGTGTTCGGTCTCAACGGCGTCGACGATCCTGGCCTTGGCATTGACCCAGTGCCCGCGCGACGCTCCTCGAACGTCACAGGGCATGATCCGCACGCAGGGGTTTCTCCGGATACGCTTCACCTTGCCCGACTCACGCATCGTCCGCACGTACACCCGCGGTCCATCTTGCGCAAACCAGACAGGCGTCGGGACGGCCCGCCCGTGCCTGCGGTACGATTCGACGCCCAGGTACTCTTGACCCGAGAACCCATCCAGCCGGTCACCCACCTCCAGCCTCTTTTCCACCAGACCGTACCCATCCTAGCGATCCTGCGACAGTCGACCGGGCGTCCGGCCGGCGCCCTCAGGAGGCCGAGGCGCTCGTCATCGATCCGCTCGGCTGTCCTTGGAGAGGGACCGAATCTCCATTCCGAGGCGGCAGCGGTGCATCTGGACGGAGGATGAGCCTCCGCCATGTGAATGTCACCACCCAGGCCATGATGAGCGCGCCGGCCGCGCCGGGAGCCCACGTTCCCAGCCTCTCCAGCAGCAGGCCGCCTGCGGACGGGGCAACCACCCGCGTCAGGCTCTCGATCGAGGCCGAGAGACCCAGTGTGCCGCCCGCTTCCTCCGGGTATACCGACTTGGTCAGAGCGCTGTTGATGACCGTGTTGAGCGTGCCGCCCGCCAACGCCAATGGTGCCAGGACAACCAGCAGGACCACCAGACTGGGGGTGAAGGCCCACGCCAGGAGGGAGACAGCCATCAAGGCCACGCTGCCGAGGATCAGCGGGCTGTCACTGATGCGCCGGGTCAGCCAGCTGATACCGACGCCCTGCACCAGCACCGACAAGAGGCCCACGTAGGCCAACACAAAGCCGGTCGTCTGGGCAGTCAGCCCGAGGCGGGCCTGGGCGTAGAGCGAGAAGATGGTCTGGAACATCGAGAACGCCAGCCCGAAGAACAGCCGGATGTGCAGCAAGGGGCCGACCCTCGGCCGGTTGAGCGCTCCCCAGAGTGCAGCCAGGGTGAAAGGTGCCCTCCGCCGAGCTGCGATCGCTTCACGCTGCGCCGTCCCCAGCGATTCCGGCAGCCAGAAGAACACCGCCAGCAGGTTGAGGAACGAAAGGCCAGCCGCGGCGAAGGCCGGCACGGAGTACCCGGCGATGCTCAGCGCCCCGCCGACCGCAGGACCGAAGATGAACCCGAGACCGAAGGCCGCCCCGATTAGGCCCAGACCCTTGGAGCGATTCGAGAGATCGGTCACATCGGTGATGTAGGCCTGAGCCACGGAGATATTGCCGCCCGTCAGCCCGTCGACGAGCCGACTCGCAAACAGGAGGCCGACCGTGATCAGGTTGTGCGCCGCGACCGGGTCTCCTGCGGCGACGGACTTGAAGATGTTGTCCGCCAGCAGGGTCGCCAGGGTCGGGGCGAAAGCGAGCAGCAGGAAGCCAAGCAGGGTGCCACCGATGCTCAGCAGCAGGATTGGCCGGCGTCCGTACCGGTCGGACAAGCGACCCAAGACCGGAGCGCCGATGAACTGTGCCGCCGCGTAAGAGGCAACGAGTAGTCCAACCAGAGCGGGCGTGGCGCCGAATGACTCGGCGTAGTAAGGCAGCAGCGGAAGGATCAGTCCGAAGCCCAGCAGGTCGACGAAGACGATGACGAAGATGGTCAGCAAACGATTCCGCTGCACGCCAGATCTCCTGCGACTAGCCTTCACGAATGATCATGACCCGGCTATGCCCGCCTGGGGGTGAGAGCCTGACGGGCTGGAGGCCGAATGCCAGGCTGGCCAACGATCCCCGGCCCAAGGTCGCCCTCAGGACGAAGAGGACGATGATCCAAGCGATCGCGCCGCGAGACAGGGGCAAAACCACAGCAGTCAGAGCGTCGCCGCTCATCGCTCACTCCCATCCCCGTTTCCGCGCCAGCCATCTGCCGGGGGAACCTTCACGACCTCCACGGCGAACTCCGGAGCGGGCCGCCCTCCCAGCCGACGCGCAAGCTCTTGCAGGAGCCGCCCCAGAATCGACGCCATCCCGCCAGCGCTGACCTCCAGCCCTGTCTTGCCATCGGTCGCCGGGCTGGCGATCCAGACGGCCTTCGCCGCAGCCACTTCAGGCGGCCTGGCCAATACGCGCAAGACCGTTTGATACCCCCGACCCAATCGTCCTTCAAAGCCATCCAGCACCCTGGGCCTGAGCAACAGATCGGTTAGGAGCATGCCGGGGCTGAAGGCGAAGATCCCCACCCCGCTGTCTTTGTACTCCCGCGCCAGGGTCAGCGTGAAGGCCCGATTCCAGGCCTTGCTCGAACCATAGGCATTCTGCATCGGAGCCAGGCTGCGAGACCCCATGCCCATCACGTTGACGAACTTGCCCTGGCCTCGGGGGAGGAAGTGCTGGAGCGCCGTCATCGAGCCGTTGAAGACCCCGAGGATGTTGGCGCGAACCACATTCTCGAAGTCCTGGCGAGGGACGAGGGCGGTCGGCCCGTAGGCTCCGGAGAGGCCGGCGTTGTTCACCCAGATATCCAGGTGGCCATGCTCGTGTAGCGCATGTTGCGCGAGCGTGGACACCTGGGCCGCGTCGGCGACATCGCAAGCCAGGCCGGTGATCGGCAGGCCCTCTCCGGCCAGGGTCTCGATCGCCTTGGCAACAGAGGACTCCTCCCGGCTGGCGACGACGACCTTGGCACCCTCCCGAGCGTAGGCCCGGGCCATGCCCAGGCCGAGGCCGCGAGTTCCACCGGTGATGACAGCAACCTTGCCTGTAAGCACACTCATCGAAGGACCACTCCATCCTTCTCTATGGGCGCCGGTCGGTGCATCCGTCGCGCCGCCCACAGCCCGGCGCCGAACAACCCCGCCAGGACAAAGACGGCCAGATACTCAATGACCGGGATTCAGATGATCTCGTTCAGATTCCCCCCGCATTGTCCTCGTAATATGGACAGATTCTATCATAATTGCACTGCTTTCGCCAATACTCTGTCAGTGCCCAGGAGAGGGCGAGCTGCCATGATCCCACTATCTGCGGACACGACCGCCGCCGACTGCCAGGAACCGGCGACGCAGCCATCGCCCCGGACTACGCGGCCGTTCCGAGGCGGTCGCTGACCTCTTCCAGCTCGAGAATCTCACTGGCGGTCAACTCCCATCCCATGGCACCCGCGTTCTCTGACGCCTGGCGGGCGTTCTTCGCCCCAGGGATCGGAACTGCCCCCTTGGCCATCAACCAGTTCAGCGCAACCTGAGCGGGCGTCTTGCCCCCATGGGCCTGCCCCATCGCCCGCAGCCGCTCCACCAGAATCCCGGTCTGCGCCAGGCGCTTCTGACTGACTCCCATGCCCCTGATGCCCGGAGGAGGAGTCTCGGGGGTGTATTTGCCCGACAGTAGCCCCTGGGCAAGAGGGCTGTAGGCAATCAGCGTCACACCCTTGTCCCGGCACAGCTGCAACAGGCCGCTCCTCTCCGGCCCTCGATCCAGCAGGTTGAAGCGGACCTGATTCGAGGCCAGGTGCACTCCACCCGAAGCCAGCGCGGCCTGGGCCCGCTCCGTCTGGCGCACGTCGTAGTTGGAGACCCCGACCGACCCGACGAGGCCTTGATCGACGGCTTCCAACATGGCTGCCATCCAGGATTCGATCGGCACGGGAGGGTTCGGCCAGTGCATTTGATACAGATCGACGCGGCCCACCCCCAGCCGGGCCAGGCTCCTGCGGAGGGCGTTTCTCAGCGCGGCACGGCCGAGACGCCAGGGGAAGGGCATCAATTTCGTGCCCACCACAACGGGTTCCCCTGCGGCACGGATCAGGCGGCCCAGGATCCGCTCAGACTCGCCCGAGCCGTAGATCTCGGCGGTGTCGTAGAAGTTGATCCCAGCCGCCAGGCTGACATCAAAGGCGGCCTGGACGTCTTCCTCGCTGTGATCCTTCCCGTATCCCCAGAAGAGCCGGTCTCCCCACGACCAGGCGCCAATCCCCATCGGACTAATCGAGGCTCCCCCGGAACCCAAAGTTGTCTTTTCCAT
>CAZEMA010000026.1:8966-20481 GCA_964513155.1 uncultured Anaerolineaceae bacterium | reverse complement strand
GGCGGGCTCGGCATCGGCGAACCTGAACTGGAACCCCAGATCCGTCAACCGCTTGGGGATCAGTCGCTGACCATCGAGGACGAGCGTCGCCTTTTCCCCGAGTACCAGACGCAGCGCGAACGCGGGGATTGGAAGGAAGGATGGCCTTCCAAGCACTTTGCCCAGGGCTCGGCTGAGCTCGGCATTTGTGACCGGTCGGGGAGCTACCAGGTTAAACGGTCCAACCGCGCCAGGCGTGTCGAGCAGGAAACGGATTGCCCGGACCTCATCCGCAAGGTGAATCCATGGAACCCACTGCCGACCGGTTCCCAACCGGCCCCCCGCCAAAAGCCGAAATGGCAAGGCCATGACCGGCAGGATCCCGCCCTTGCCGCTGAGCACGAGCCCGCTGCGGATGATCGCCCGACGGACACCCATGCCCTCCACCACCTGGGACGAAGCCTCCCACGCCACGCACGTCCTCGCCAGGAAGTCCACTCCCGCGGGGGTCTCCTCGGTCTTCTCCTCATCCTCCAAGGGGCCGTAGTAGCCCACGGCGGAGGCCTGGATGAGGACGGCCGGCTTGCGTTGGGCGGCCTCGATAGCCTCCGTGACCGCCTTGCCTGCGTGGAGCCGACTGTCCAGAATCCGGCGCTTGCGGTCTGGGCCCCACGGCTTGAGCAAGATCCCCTGCAGGCTCTCGCCCGCTATGGTCTCCCCGGCGAGGTTGACGACCGCATCCGCGCCATCCACTAGCCTCCCCCAGCCTTGACTCGTCCGGCCATCCCAGCCCTCGACGCGGACCGTGGGAGGCAGGCCCTCCACCTCGCCCGGTCTCCGACTGAGAACGAAGACTTCGTGGCCGTCCTCAGCCAGATTGGCGGCGAGCGGTCGGCCGATCAACCCAGTGCCCCCCAAGACTATGACGCGCATCGTTTACCTCCCAACTCGGGCTCACCCAAAACAACGTGAGCCCGGCAAATCATGCTCCTAGCAGGGTGATGATGAAGAACCGCCTCACTCGGAGAAGAGGACCGTACGTGTGACAGTTGGGGCTTCGCCCGACCACCGCACAGGCGATTCCCCCACAGGAAGCAGGCCGTTCTCGTCGCACTCTTGGACGGGCCTGCCGGCCTGTCACGCGACGGCCGGGCCGCCTCGTGAGGCATCCGCCTCTTCGCCCCCTTTGGCAGCCTCCCACAAGGCATCCATCTCTTCGGGGGACATCTTCTGCAGGCTTCTCCCCGAGGACTGAGCGGCGGCCTCGACCTGCGAGAAGCGCCGCCGGAACCGCGCGTTCGCCTGACGCAGGGAAGCTTCGGGATCGATCCCCAGCCAACGGGCATAGTTGACAACCGAGAAGAGCAGATCCCCCATCTCCGCCGAGCGGGCGACCGGATCTGCGGCTTGTTTGACCTCCTCCAGCTCCTCAGCCACCTTGGCCAGCACCCCCTCTGCCTCAGGCCAATCGAAACCGACGCGGGCCACCCGCCCCTGGATCTCGGCGGCCTGTGCCAAGGCAGGCAGCCCCAACGGGACCCCGCCCAGGAGGCCCTCCTTTCCTCCGTTCTCCTCGCGCTCGGCCCCCTTGAGGGCTTCCCAGTTGTGCAGCACCTGGTCCACATCCCGCAGGCGAAGGTCGCCAAAGACATGTGGATGCCGGCGCAGGATCTTGGCCTGAATCCCGGCAACGACATCCGCCATGGTGAACTCGCCGGCCTCCGTGGCGATCTGCGCCTGCAGGATGATCTGCAGCAGCAGGTCGCCCAGCTCCTCGCGCAGGCTTGTGGAATCCTCATCGTCGATCGCCTGCAGGGCCTCAAAGGCCTCCTCCATCAGATGCGGTCGGAGGGACTGCGGGGTTTGCTCCCGGTCCCAGGGGCAACCATCGGGCGCCCGCAGATGGGCGACGGTTTCCTGAAAGCTCTCGAACGCGGAGGCGGCCGCAACCGCGGGGACAAAGAGCGTGGTCAGGGCCTCGATCTTCCGGCTGTGATCGATCTCATGCAGGGGACGACGCTCCAGATCAGCCTGGGGCGATCCGACGGCGTGCAGAAGGGTGACAGGGTGATCGGGAGGATACTGGTTCAGCAAGGTTAGCTTGACGTCCGAGGCAACCAGGGTTGAGTAGAGCTGACCGATCAGGGCGGGAGTGTCGGGCGGGAAAGGGGGATGATGCCTGGCCGCCAGCTCGAGGGCGTCTGCCAGAACCAGCCCGTCAAGGGCATCACGGTCGAGCATGGCCAGGCAAGGTTCCATGAAGCTCACGCCGTGGATAAGACGCAACGGAACGGTGGCCTTGCGGGTAATCGCCGCGACGGTCGCCTCCCCCACCGTTGGATCCCCGGGGACTCCGTAAACGACCCCTTCCGGCCCCGAGCCCAACTCCAACACCCGACCGACGATCGCCTGATAGACGGCTTCGAAGTCCTCCAGACGGTCGTAGAGCTCATCGAAGGTGTACACCCGAAGCTGCGCCGGCAGACCCACCAAGACCGGGTGCCGGCCGGTCCGGAGCCAGGCCTCGCCGCAGGTCGATAGGCATTGCCACGCCTCACGGCTGAGGAGTTGAGGGTCGCCTGGTCCCAGGCCGACAATGGTGATCCCTGGCGTCATGGGTGTCTCCTTGCGCGGGCTACCCTGCATGGGTTGTGTGAGAGGTCGGATTGTATCATCCAGCGGGAAGCGTGGTTGGGGCCTGCCGGGTCTGTCCCCAAGACGGCCTGGCGACCCCCATACTCCGCCCGCTCGCCACCCATGCTTCCCGAATCCCCGACATCAAGGGCAGGTGCTCAACGGGTGACGCAGCCTCGGAGAGACTCCGTCGGTCGCAGCCTTCATGCCAGATGCGACGGCCGATCGACCCGCCCACCGCCGGGTCTCGCCTCCTGCCGAAGAAGGCAAAGCCGGGGAGCAGATGGCTCTCCCCGGCCAGGATACGACAATGATGGGCGAATGGCCCAGGCTTACTGCCCCAGAGGCAGCCTAGCGCTTGGTATAGGTCGGCGCCTTGCGAGCGCGCTTGAGCCCCGGCTTCTTGCGCTCCTTCATCCTGGCGTCGCGCGTCAGGTAACCCGCGGCGCGCATCGCCGGCCGAAGCTCGGCATTGAGCTTGACCAGCGCTCGCGCCATTCCCTGCTGCACGGCCTCAGACTGCCCAGTGATGCCTCCCCCCTCGACCTTGACGGTCACATCCAACTTGCCTTCAAAGCCAGCCGCCCGCAGCGGCGCGATCGCCGCCACCATGTCGCCATAGCGGGGGAAGTACTGCTCGGCCGGCTTTCCGTTGACGGTGATCGACCCGTTCCCCTGAGTCAGGCGGACGCGGGCGGTGCTGGTCTTGCGGCGGCCGACACCTTCATAGTACTGGACAGACATACGCTTCGCCTTCCTGTAGGCTGGCCCACCTAGGCCAGCGGTTTCGGCTGCTGAGCCGCATGGGGATGCTCAGGCCCAGCGTAGACCTTGAGTTTCCTGATCAGCTTTCGTCCCAGGCGGTTGCGGGGTAGCATCCCTCTGACCGCGGCCTCGATCACCCGCTCAGGATGGCGGGCAAGCTGGTCGCGCAGCGTGATCCGTTTGAGCCCGCCCGGGTAGCCGGAATTCCGATAGTAGTACTTGTCATCGAGCTTGGGGCCGGTGACTTGGATCTTCTCCGCGTTGACGACCACGACGAAGTCCCCCACGTCCACGCCGGGCGTGAAGACGGGCTTGTCCTTGCCGATCAAGGCTCGCGCCAAACGGGTCGCCAGCCGGCCCAGATTCTGCCCGGCCGCGTCTACCACGTACCACTCGTGGGTCAATTCCCCGGCCTTGGGATAGTAAGTCTTCTGCACGCTCATACTCCTAGCCACGGACTACACGGATGGGCCGGACGCTGCCGAGCACTCCCCCCATCCTCGGATCATGTCCTCCACAACCGTGGCTACTGCTCGTAGATCACCGCTTCCAGGCACAGCCCTCGAGCGGGGGCAGGTTTCCCCTGCCAGGGCTTGTTGGGATGGGCCAGGATCGTAGCCAGTTCCTCCAGCCCCATCCGGCCCCAACCGATCTCCAACAGGATGGTGACCAGGCGGCGAACCATCCGGTAGAGGAAGGCATTGGCCTCGATCTCGAAGACCCAGGCCTGCCCCTCCGGCCGCCAGATCGCCCGGTTCACATGCCGGAGGGTATGCCCGCCCGGGATCGGCGCTCTGCCCAGGGCACCGAAATCCCTTTCACCGACCAGGGCACCCGCCGCGGCAGCCATTCTTTCCCCCTCCGGCTGTGGCCACACCCGCCAGGCATAGCGCTCCCGCAGAGGATCCCGCCCTTGCGAGGCAAAGATCGTATAGCAGTAGCAGCGCCATTTGGCGGAGAAGCGCGGGTGGAATCCCACCGGCGCCGGCTCGGTATCGCGGATGGCCACGTCGGAAGGGAGGTGGGCGTTGAGAGCCAGCGTCAGAAGGGCAGGGTCGTGCTTCCACTCCAGGCCATAATCAATCACCTGGCCCCTGGCGTGGACGCCAGCATCCGTTCGACCGGCCGCTCGCAGCGAGGCCTCGTTCCAGCCCAACGTACGCAGGGCCTCCTCGAGCACGCCTTGGACCGTACGCTGCCCACCGCTCAGCCGCTGAAACCCCTCGAACTCCGTGCCATCATAGGCGACGATCGATTTGTAAACTACCATCGGCGCACCCTCAGGGGGGTGGCCTGGTTATTCCTCAACCAGTTCAATCAGGACCATCTCGGCGGCGTCGCCGAGCCGGGGCCCTAGCTTGACGATCCGCGTGTACCCCCCCGGCCTGGAAGCATAGCGTGGGGCGATGTCGTCGAAGAGCTTCTTGACGACTTCGGGATCGTTCAGCCGAGCGGCGACGAGCCGACGGGCGTTGACCGCCTTGATATCGCCAGCGGCCGCGCCATGCTTGGCCGTCGTGATCAGCTTCTCGGCCGCGCCGCGGATGGAATCCGCCTTTGCCCGGGTGGTTCGAATCCGTTCGTGCCGAAAGAGCTCGGTCATCAGGTTCCGCCGGAGGGCCGTTCGCTGCCCTGACGGTCGCCCCAGCTTTTGACCTGCAACTTGATGTCTCATCGGATACTCACTCCGCCTCTTGCGGCGCTGGCTCGGCCTCGGCCGGCAAGTAGCCCTTCTCCCGCAGCCGTGCCTGGAGCTCCTCCAGGCTCTTGTCACCAAAGTTGCGGATGGAGAGCATGGCCTCGGAGCCCTTCTCCAGCATGTCGAGCACCTCGCCGACGGTTGTGATGCCGGTGCGCTTGAGAGAGTTGAAGACGCGCACCGAGAGGTCGAGGTTCTCGATCGGTGTGTCGTAGACTTCGCTTGCCAGTCGTGGCTTCTCGTCCCGCTCGGCCGCCGCCAGCAGGCTTTCTTCGCTCACCCCGGCGATGTCGCGCAGGTGGGCGATCAGGATCTGGGCGCTCTGGCTCAGGGCCACTTCGGGCTTGATGGTGCCATCGGTCCAGATCTCCATCATCAGCCGGTCATAGCTCGTATCTTGGCCTACGCGCGCCCGTCCGACCTCAAAGTGGACCCGGCGCACCGGGCTGTAGATGGCGTCCGATGGCAGCTCGCCGATCGGTAGGCGGCCGCGCTCATCCGAGGGGGAGTAGCCCCGTCCGCGCTGCACGTTCATCTCAATCTCCAGCCGGGCCTTCTCGTCGTCCACCGTGAACAGGTACAGTTCCGGGTTGACGATCTCAACCTCGGCCGGGGCGATAACGTCCGCCGCCGTCACCACGCCCTCACCCTGGACCTCCAACCGAAGCCGGGCGGTGTCGCCCTCGTGCAGGATCATGCGCAACTGCTTGATGTGCAGCATGACCTGGAGCACGTCCTCGCGCACCCCGGGGATGTCCGAAAACTCATGGGCCACATCCGAGATGCGAATCGAGCTGACCGCCGCCCCCTCCAAAGAGGAGAGCAGAATGCGGCGCATCGCATTGCCGATGGTGATCCCATAGCCACCTTCGAGCGGGCTGATGATGAACTTGCCGTAGTTGAGAGCTACGGCTTCTCGCTCGATCTTGGGCATGACCATACTGGTTGCTACAGCCACGGTACTCCTCCACGAGGCTCGGCCCTAGGGGCCGCGCCGCGCGCCTTAGCGCGAGTAGAACTCGATAATCAGCTGCTCGTTCAGGCTGGCGTCGATATCCCGCCGGTCCGGATTCTGCAGGACCTTGCCCGACAAGGTCTTCAGATCGCGTTCGAGCCACTTGGGCGGCGTGCGGGTCTCAGCCAGCTCGGGCAGCTCCTTGAAGTAAGTGCGGGAGCGGGAGCCCTCGCGGACGGCAAGCACGTCGCCAGGGCGGACGAGCATCGAGGGTATGTCCGTGCGCCGGCCGTTGACGTTGAAGTGGCCGTGGGTGACGAGCACCCGCGCCTGGCCGCGGTTGGCGGCGAAACCCATGCGGTAGACGACGTTGTCCAGGCGGGTTTCCAGCATGGTCAGGAGGTTCTCGCCCGTCATGCCCCGCCGGTGCAAGGCAGACCAGTAGAAGCGTCTGAATTGCCGCTCGCTAACCCCGTAGATCCGCCGGGTCTTCTGCTTCTCGCGCAGTTGCCGGCTGTAGTCGGATAGCCGGCGGCGGCGGAATTGAGCGTCGCGCCCGTGGTCGCCCGGCGGAAAGCCGCGGCGTTCAAAGGCGCACTTGGGCGTGAGGCAGCGCTGGCCCTTGAGGAAGAGCTTCTCGCCCTCCCTGCGGCACAGCCTGCAGACCGGTCCCGTATACTTCCCCATCGGTGCTTATCCCTTCCGTTCTAGACGCGGCGCTTCTTCGGAGGCCGGCAGCCGTTGTGCGGCACCGGCGTGACATCGATAATCGCGCGGACGCGCACGGTCGAGCCCTGGATCGCCCGGATGGCCGCTTCCCGCCCGGGGCCGGGACCCTTGACCAGCACATCCACTTCCTGCAGGCCCAGTTCCAGTGCAGCCGCGATCGCTTCCTGGGCGGCAAGCCGGCCGGCGTAGGGGGTGCTCTTGCGCGAGCCCTTGAAGCCAGCGTGCCCGGCGCTGCCCCATACGACCGCGTTGCCCTGCTGGTCGGTGATGGTCACGATGGTGTTGTTGAACGTTGCATGGACATGCGCCTGGCCGTGCGACAAAGTGCGCTTGCCTTTGCGGGCGCTGGCCCGACGCGCTTCCCGTGCTTTGCGTACCATGATCCCTCGCCTATTCTCTTTTCGTCTCGGAGGCTCATCCCGCATCCGAGTGACGGCTAGCCGCGGGGGGAAGGAAACCCGACCGTCTCCCGGGCCCGGGGCAGGCCATCTCGGCTGGCTACTTCTTCTTGGTCCCGCGTCTGCGACCGCGCCCTGCCACCGTCTTCTTCGGGCCCTTGCGGGTCCGGGAGTTGGTGCGGGTCCGCTGACCGTGCACGGGGAGGTTCCGCCGATGGCGCAGGCCGCGGTAGCAGCCAATCTCGATCAGGCGCTTGATGTTCATCTGCACTTCGCGACGCAGATCGCCCTCGACCATCAGGTTCTGGCCGATGAAGTCGCGTAGGGAGGTGATCTGATCCTCGGTCAGATCCCGCACCCGGGTGTCGGGGCTGACGCCAGAGGCTTGAAGCGCCTGGCGAGCCCGCGTCCGGCCAATGCCATAGATGTAGGTAAGCCCGATCTCGATCCGTTTTTCTCGGGGCAGGTCAATGCCTTCAATGCGTGCCATTCATCTATCCCTGTCTCTGCTTGTGCCGAGGATTCTCGCAGATCACATACACTTTGCCGCGTCGCCGCACGATCTTGCATTTAGGGCAGCGCTTGCGCACGGAGGAGGATACCTTCATGGAGCCACACTCCTTCAGCCGCTGGCCGCCACGCGCCGGCCAGCAAAGTAATCATTATAATGGAACCCGGCCGGGTCGTCCAGGTCTCCATCGAACTCGGTCAACAGGCGTGGCCCGCCTTCCGTCGCCGCAACCGTGTGTTCGAAGTGAGCCGTCAGGCACCCATCCGCCGAGGCCACCGTCCACTGGTCCTCCAGCACCCGCGTCTCGGGCCCGCCAGCGAGCACCATCGGCTCGAGGGCGATCGTCATCCCGGCCCCCAGGCACATCCCCCGGCCAGCAACGCCGTAGTTAGGCACCAGAGGATCTTCGTGCATGCGTCGGCCGATACCGTGGCTGGTGTACTCCCGCACGACGTTGAAACCCGCTTGTTCCACCGTCGTCTGCATCGCGGCGGAAATGTCACCGGTGTGCTTCCCGGGGCGCATCTGCTCGATCGCTGCCCAGAGTGCCGCCAGCGTCACCTCCATCAAATGCTTGGCCTCCGCCGAGACCTGACCCACGCCCCAGGTGAAGGCCGCGTCCCCGACAAAGCCCTCCACAACCGCCCCGCAATCCACGCTGACGATGTCTCCCTCGCACAGCCGGCGTGAGCCGGGAATGCCATGGACCAACTCATCGTTCACCGAGACCGTTGTCACCGCCGGGTACGGGTAGGCTCCCGGATACCCCTTGAAGGCCGACCCTGCGCCGTACTTGTGAAGGATCTCCGCCGCAGCCGCGTCAACATCTGCGGTCGTGGCGCCGGGGCGGATCACCCGACGAGCAGCGTCCAGTGCCAGCGCAGTGATGCGGCCAGCCTCGCGCATCAGCGCCAGCTCGCGCTTGCTCTTGACCACCACGCCTCGCCGCAAGGCAGTACCCGGAACCTCTTGGGGATCGCCTCTAGCCTGTCGGGATCGGATCACGAGGCCATCTCCTTGAGCACCGCCTCCGTCACGGCTTCGATCGACTGGTCGCCATCGACCTCCCGGACCAGGCCCCGCTGTCGGTAGAACGCCAGCAGAGGCGAGGTCTCGCCCAGGTACACTTGGATACGATGCCGCACGACCTCCTCGCCGTCGTCGCTGCGCTGGTAGAGCGGCGAGCCGTCCAAGTCGCACACGCCCGGGGTGCGAGGCGGGTTGAAGTCTTCGTGATAGATGTGTCCTGACTGTCGGCACATCCAGCGGCCTGCCAGACGGCGAACCAGCGCCGTCTCGCCGACCCGGATGTAGATCACGGCCGTCACCCGGGCGTGGAAGCCAGCCAGGATCTCGTCCAACGCCTGCGCCTGGGGAAGCGTGCGGGGAAATCCGTCCAGCACTGCCCCGGCGGCGGCATCGGGCCGCCCCAGCCTGTCCCGCACCATGGCGATGGTGACATCATCCGGAACCAGGCAGCCCTGGTCGATGTAGCCCCGAGCAAGCTTGCCCAGCTCCGTCCCCTTGTCAAAGTGCTCCCGGAAAAGGTCCCCACTAGAGATGTGCACCAGCCCGAGCTGCTCTGCCAGACGCTTGGCCTGCGTGCCCTTGCCCGCCCCTGGAGCTCCGAGCATGATCAGGTAGCCCGACATGCTCGTCCTCTATCGCACCAGAAGCGAGGAATCGTAGCCCCGGAGCTTGAGCTCCGCCTCAATCGATCGATAGACATCCCGGACGACGCCCACGACGATCAGCAGGCCCGCCGAGGAGACGAGCAACAGGCCGCTGTTGGAGCCCGCCATGGGTGAGATCAGCCCCACCAGGAACGGCATGATGGCCACGAGGCCCAGGAACAGGGCGCCAGGCAAGGTAATCCGACGCAAGACGCGCGTCAGATAGCGCTGGGTGGCCGCACCCTTGGTGACGCCCGGCACCTGCGCCCCCGCCCGCCGCAGGTTTTCCCCGTAGTTCTGCTGAGCGAACAGGGTGTCGGTGTAGAAGAAGGTGAACCCGACCACCATCACGAAGTAGAAGATCCAGTAGGCCGGGCTGACGCCCCCGAAGGTCGACTGGAACCAGGTGGCAATGTTGACCACCGTCGCGTTCGTGGAGCGGATGAAGAACTGAGCGGCGACGGCCGGCAGGGTCAGGAGAGATTGGGCGAAGATCAAGGGGATCATGCCCGCCATATTGACCATGAGCGGGAGCGTGCCCTTGACCGGCATCGACATGCGGTTGCCCACCCGCCGCCCCGGATACATGACCGGAACATTACGCCGTCCTTCCTGGACATACACGATGGCAAAGATGGTGGCCACGGTGATAACAATGAGCAGGGCCCCAACGGCCAGCCGCTGCTGCTCGTCGGTGAGCAGGCGGGCCACGTTGAAGGGGATGCGGGACACGATCCCCGCGAAGATCACCAGCGACAGCCCCTGATTGCGGATGCCATGCTCAGAGATCAGCTCACCCAGCCAGATGGCAAACATCGTCCCCGCCGTCATGGCGAGAATGGTCGTGATGGTCGGCAGGTTGAACCCCAGGGTGTAGGTCAGGACATCCTGACCCTGCTGGGCATACTGTCGGAAGAGCTGGATCTGGCTGAACGCCTGGAGGGCCGCCATGGGCAGCGCCAGGTAGTAGGTCCACTTCTCCATCCACTTGCGGCCTTCCCGCGGATCCTCTTCCATTCGCCTCTGCAAGGCAGGGATGATGGGCACAAGCAGCTGGAGGATGATCTGGGCGGTGATGTAAGGATAGACGCCCATGGCCAGGATCGAGAAATTCGAGACCGTCCCGCCGGACAGGAGGTCCAGCAGGTTGAACAGCGTCTGTCCTTGCCCGGACCCGCCCAACACTGCGGTGATCGTTTGCCGGTCGATGCCTGGCACGGGCACATGGGCCGCCAGGCGATAGACGCCCAGCAGAGCCAGGGTGATGAGCAGCCGATTGCGGATATCGGCCGAAACCCACAGGAAGCGCCAAGCTGAACGCTTCATGGACGGCTCCTCTCCGACCTCTCAGGCAGGATCATGTCTCAAGCAACTCGACGGTTCCGCCCGCCGCCTCAACCTTGGCCCGGGCTCCCCGGGTCACGCGGTGGAGGCGCACTTTCAGCGGGACCGAGATCTCCCCCACCCCGAGCAAGGCCACGGGGTGGCTCTCATCGCGCAGCACCCCAGCCTCAACCAGGGTGGCGGGAGTCACCTCAGCCTGGGCCTTGAACCCAGCCAGGCTGGCCAGATTGACCTCGTGCCACTCGACCCGGCTGCGGTTGAAGAACCCACGCTTGAAGGGCAAGCTGCGGTAGGAGGGCAGGTTGCCGCCCTGGCGGTAGATGTGGCCGCCGGTCCCCTTGCGAGCCCCTTCGCCCTTGGTGCCCCGTCCCGCCGTCTTGCCGTGCCCGGCGGCAATGCCCCGCGCCACGCGCTTGCGGCGGTGATGCGAACCCGGGCGCGGCGTCAACTCATGCAGCTTCATGGTGTTCCTACTCCTCAACCCGGACCAGGTGCGTGACCTTGGCAATCATGCCGCGGACGACCGGGGTGTCAGCCTGTTCGACCGTCTGGTTGAGACGATGCAGACCGAGGGCCCGCACCGTCCTCTTCTGTCGCAACGCGTAGCCGATCGGGCTTCTCACCAGGGTGATACGCAGAACCTTGTTCTTGCTTTCAACCTTAGCCATGGCGCTTTCGCTCCCAGAAGGGCACGAGATCCGCCGGGTCCTTGCCACGCCGGACGGCCTCCTCATCCACTCGCTTGAGCGACTCGAGGCCGCGCATGGTGGCGCAAGCCACGTTAAGGATGTTGGAGCTGCCCAGCGACTTGGTCAGGATGTCGCGCAC
>CAZEMA010000026.1:5436-8866 GCA_964513155.1 uncultured Anaerolineaceae bacterium | reverse complement strand
AAGCCACGTTAAGGATGTTGGAGCTGCCCAGCGACTTGGTCAGGATGTCGCGCACTCCGGCCGCCTCGACCACCGCCCGCACCGGGCCGCCGGCGATCACGCCCGTTCCCGGCGACGCCGGCTTGAGCAACACCCGGGCCCCGCCGTGCTTGGCGATGATTTCATGCGGGATCGTCTTGCCCGCCAGGGGGATGCGGCGCATGTTCTTGCGCGCCCGCTCGTTGGCCTTGCGGATGGCCTCCGGCACGCCGCGGGCCTTGCCGATCCCCAGGCCGACCTGTCCCCGGTTGTCCCCGACGACCACGGTCACGCGGAAGGCGAAACGCCGGCCGCCTTTGACCACCTTGGCCACGCGGGCGATGTCGATCAACCGCTCGTCGAGTTCATCCCGCTCATCCGTGCGATCTCGGAAATCTCTTTTCACGTTTGCTCTCTCCACGCGTTCGGAAACCCGTTCCGCCTTGGGCTAGAATTCGAGCCCCGCTTTGCGCGCCGCTTCCGCCAATGCTCGCACCCGACCTTGATAGCGATAGCCGCCTCGGTCGAAGACCACCTGGACGATGCCGACGGCCTTGGCCCGCTGGGCGACCAGCTCACCCACCAGGCGCGCCTGCTCGGTCTTCTTCAGGCCCTCCAGGCGGGTCTTGAGATCGGCGTCGAGGGTCGAGGCCGAAACCAGGGTGCGCCCGCTGCCATCGTCGATAACCTGGGCATAGATCCGGGACAGACTTCGGTAGACGTTCAGCCGAGGACGGTCGGCCGTTCCGGCCACCTTGCTGCGCACCCGCTGGTGCCTGTGAAGGCGCATTTGCTCCCGTGATTTCTTTGCCATCGCTAAGCCACCTTACCCGCCTTGCCGGCCTTGTGGCGGACGCGCTCTCCGAGGTAGCGGATGCCCTTGCCCTTGTAGGGCTCGGGCGGCCGGACCTTGCGAATATCGGCCGCCACTTGGCCGACCAAGGCCTTGTCGTGGCCCGTCACCTTGATGGTGCGGGTTTTGGTGTCGACCTCAAAGACGATCCCCTCCGGCGGGTTTACTCGCACTGGGTGGGAGAACCCCACATGCAGGATCAGGTCCTTGCCTTCCAGCTCGGGCCGGTATCCCACACCTTCGACCTGCAGGCTTCTCTCAAAGCCCTTGCTGACGCCCAGGACCATGTTGTTGATCAGGGCCCGGGTCATCCCATGCAAGGCACGCATCTGTGGCGCATCCGAAGGCCGCTCGACGCTCAGCTTGCCTTCGTCCAGGCGAATGGTCATCGCCGCGGGGAAGACCTGCTCGAGCTCGCCTCTAGGGCCCTTGACACGCACCCGAGTGCCCTCGACCTCAACCCGCACGCCACCGGGGATTGGCACCGGCATGCGACCTATTCTCGACACTCCAACCTCCTATCCCAGCAAGGCCACGGAATCCGTCCCAAGCCTTCCCTCACCAAACGTGGCAAAGGACCTCGCCACCCACGCCCAACTGTCTTGCCCGGGATCCCGTCATCACCCCCTTGGGCGTGGACAGGATCGCGACCCCCATGCCAGAGCGAACCCAGGGGATCTCGCCCTTGCCGGCGTACACCCGCCGTCCCGGGCGGCTCACCCGGGTCACCCCGGTGATCACGGGCTCGCGCTCGCGTCGCTCGCCCACGTACTTCAGCTTGAGGCGCAGCACCCGTGTCGGTTTGCCCTCCACCGGTGCCTCCTCCAAGTCCTCGAGGAAGCCTTCTTCCTTGAGGATGTTCGCAATGGCCACCTTCATCTTTGAACTCGGCAGCGCAACCACCTGGTGGCCTGCCAAGGCGGCGTTGCGGATGCGAGTCAGCATGTCAGCGATCGGATCAGATATAGTCATGACACTCACTCCCGCGCCCGGCTCACCAGGACGACTTCACTACACCCGGGATCTTGCCATCGAGGGCCATCTCCCGGAAGCAGATACGGCACAACTGGAATCGCCGCAGATAGCCCCGCGGACGGCCGCAGACGCGGCAGCGGTTGCGCACGCGGTTAGGATACTTGCGCCGGGTTTCCCGGATCGGCATACTCTTCTTGGACATGGTCTATGCCCCTCTCCCAAATGGCATCCCGAGCAGCTCCAGCAAGCGGCGGCCCTGCGCATCGTCGGGGGCCGTGGTGACCACGGTCACCTCGAAACCGCGGATCTTGTCGATCTTGTCATACTCGATCTCCGGGAAGATCAGTTGCTCCCGGACCCCGAGGGTGTAGTTGCCCCGGCCATCGAAGCTATCGGGCGAGACGCCGCGGAAGTCACGGGTGCGTGGCAAGGCCACGTTGACTAGCCGGTCGAGGAACGACCACATCCGTTCCCCCCGTAGCGTGACCTTCACACCGATCGACCTTCCTTCGCGCAGCTTGAAGTTGGCGATGCTCTTGCGGGCTTTGGTCACCACCGGCCGCTGGCCGCAGATGACCGTCACATCCGCCACCGCCGATTCCAGGGCCTTGGCGTTGTCCAGCGCCTCGCCCACCCCGACGTTGACCAGGATCTTCGACAAGCGGGGTACCTGCATCACATTCTTCAGCCCGAACTCCTTCATCAGGACGGGCGCCACTTCCTTCTGATACCGTTCCTTCATTGGATGTGCCATGCTTCCTACGCTCCCTCGCGGCTCAGGCGTCTAAGACCGTTTCGCAGTGCTTGCACACCCGCTGCGCCTTGCCCGCCTCGCGCACCACGCCCACCCGCGTCGCCTGATCACACTTGGGACAAACCAACATGACCTTGGAGAGGTGTATCGGCGCCTCAAACTGGATGATTCCCGGAGTCATCGTACGCCCGCCAGCCTGGACCTGCCGCTGGTGCTTGCTACGCAAGTTCACCCCCTGCACCACCAACCGCTGGACCGCTGGCAGGACACGGATGACTTCCCCGCGCATGCCCTTGCTGTGGCCGCTGATGACTTCGACCGTGTCGCCTTTCCTGATGTTCACGCTCCCTGGCCTCCTGCGGTTCCCGACCATCCTAGAGCACTTCTGGCGCGAGCGAGATGATCTTGGTGAAGCCTTTCTCGCGCAGCTCGCGGGCCACCGGTCCGAAGATGCGCGTGCCCTTCGGGTTCACGCCATCAACGTCCAGGATGACGGCGGCGTTGTCGTCGAACCGGATGTAGGAACCGTCCTGGCGTCGGTACTCCTTCGCCGTCCGGACGATCACCGCTTTCACAATGTCGCTCTTCTTGACCGCCGCATGGGGGGTCGCCGCTTTGACGGTGGCCACGACCACGTCGCCCACGTGGCCATAGTGGCGCTTGGAGCCACCCAGGACTCGGATCACCAGCAGCTCCCGGCCGCCGGTGTTGTCGGCGACGGTGAGACGGGTTTCCTGCTGAATCATCCCGCGGCCCTCCTTTCGGCTCTTGTGGCAGGCCGCGGGATCATCCCGCGGCCCCCCTTCGGGGCCCTTATGGTAGGCCGCGGG
>CAZEMA010000026.1:2803-5336 GCA_964513155.1 uncultured Anaerolineaceae bacterium | reverse complement strand
AGGCCGCGGGATCATCCCGCGGCCCCCCTTCGGGGCCCTTATGGTAGGCCGCGGGATCATGCCTCGGCCTCCGACACCGCTACCGCAGTCTCTTCCACACTGCTGGCGGCGATCTCGGTCTCGCTGGCCCGGCTCAAGACCGTTTCCACCGCCCAGCGTACCCGCTTGGAGATCGGCCGGCTCTCGATGATGCGCACCCGGTCTCCCAGATGGCAGCCGATCTCGTCGTGCGCCAGGTAGTACTTGCGGCTGCGCACAACCTTGCCGTACAGGGCATGGCGATAGCTACGATCCACCCGCACGGTCACCGTCTTCACCATCTTGCTGCTCGTCACCACACCGGTCAGCCGGCGCCGGTTGTTGGTCATTGCTGCCTCCCTTCGGGCTCCGCCTGAAGCCCCCGTTCCCGGACAATGGTTGCCAGCCGGGCGATCTCGCGCCGTGCCAGGCGGAGTTGGGACGGATCGGTCAGTTGGCCCACCGCCGACTGGAAGCGCAGCTTGAAATAGGCCTCTCGGGCGTCCTCCAGTTTGGATTCAACCTCCGCGGTCGAAAGGGCTCGTATCTCTGCCGTCTTCATGGCCTACTCCCCTCCCACCTGGTCCATCCGTTCGGTGAACTTGGTCTTGATGGCCAGCTTGTGGGCCGCCAGCCTCATGGCCTCACGGGCAGACTCCTCCGGCAGGCCGGAGATCTCGAACAGGACCCTTCCGGGACGAACGACGGCCACCCAGTGGTCCACCGAGCCCTTGCCCTTCCCCATGCGGGTCTCCGCCGGTTTCTTGGTGACCGACTTGTCGGGGAAGATCCGGATCCACACCTTGCCGCGGCGCTTCATGTAGCGCACCAGGGTGCGGCGGGCGGCCTCGATCTGGCGCGCCGTCACCCAGCCCGGCTCAAGCGCCTGCAGGCCGTACTCACCGAACGAAACGTCGGTGCCCCGGCTCTCCTTGCCCTTCATCCGGCCGCGCATTTGCTTCATGCGGCCGCGCATGACACGCTTGGGCATCAACATGATCGCACCTCACAAACAACGGGCAAAGCGTGCCCCAGGCTACTCGCTGACATAGACGTCCGTCGCCTCGGGTTGCTCACTCGTCTCCGGCAAGGCATCGCCCCGGTAGATCCAGACCTTGACCCCGATCCGTCCGTAGGTCGTCAGGGCCTCGGCCTTGGCAAAGTCAATATCCGCCCGCAGCGTCTGGGCGGGGACACGGCCCTCGCGCATCCACTCCCGGCGCGCCATCTCCACCCCTGACAGGCGCCCGGAGCACATCACCTTGATGCCCTTCGCCCCCTGACGCATCGCCTGGGCCACAGCCCGCTGCATGGCCCGACGGTGGCTGATGCGTCGTTCGAGCTGGCCAGCGATGTTGTCGGCCACCAGATGGGCATCCAGATCCGGCTCTTTGATCTCGGCAATGTCGAGCTTGACGCTGGCCCCAGTCAGGCCTTGGATCTGCCGCCGCAGCTCCTTGACGTTGGCCCCTTTGCGTCCAATCACGATTCCGGGCTTGGCCGTGTGGACGGTGACATGAACGCTGCTCGAGTCTCGCTCGATCTCCACCCGGGAGATCCCCGAATGCGGCGCGACCTTGTTGACCAGGCCGCGGATCGCGCGGTCCTGGTGCAGGTTCTCAGCATAGCTGTTCCGATTGGCAAACCAGCGGGATTCCCAGGTCTTGTTGATCCCCAGTCGGAACCCAATGGGATGTACTTTGCGCCCCATACTCGCTCCTCTCGGGCAGCCGGCCTATGCCGCCGCCTCACGTTCACGCAGAACGACAGTGATATGCGAAGAACGACGCAGGATAGGCTTGAAGCGGCCCCGAGCGCCGAAGCGGCGCCAGCGCCGCATCGGGGCTTCATCTGCGAAGATCCTGTAGACCACCAGGTCGCTTCGGTTGACGCCGAAGTTCTCCTCGGCATTGGCAATTGCCGAGCGCAGAGCCTTCGACACCGGATGGGCAGCCGCTCCCGGCGTGAAGCGCAGCAGGTCCAGCGCCTCATCGGCGCCCTTACCCCGCACCAGATCGACTACCCGGCGGACCTTCTGCGGCGCCACAGGCACGAAGCGAGCATAGGCCCGAATGTCGTGTCCTTCATCCATGGTCTTTTACCTAGTCTTCGTAGTTCTCTCTTTGGCCATGTGGCCGCGGAAGGTCCGGGTCGGCGCGAACTCGCCCAGTTTGTGCCCAACCATGTTCTCGGTGATGTAGATGGGCACGTGCCGGCGGCCGTCATGCACCGCAACTGTATGCCCAACCATCTGGGGGAAGATCGTGCTCGCCCGACTCCAGGTTCGAATCACCTTCTTCTCCCCACGCTGGTTCATGTCCTCAATCCTCTTGAGGAGCTTGGGCTCGATGAACGGCCCCTTCTTCAGCGATCGCGACATTGTTTCACCTCAATCGCACCTGTCGTCGGGACTTCGGAAGTCGCGCAGCGACTTCCGAAGTCGGGCAGACGAACAGCCCTAGCGGCGCCTCTTGGACCGGTGCCGGATGATGTACTTCTCGCTCGCCTTGTTGCG
>CAZEMA010000026.1:0-2703 GCA_964513155.1 uncultured Anaerolineaceae bacterium | reverse complement strand
ACGGACCGCGGCGTAGATCCCTTCCTTGCCCAGGAGTTGGGCCGAGTTCCCGGCCGAGCGGACGAGCTGGCCGCCACGGCCTTCCTGGATCTCGACGTTGTGAACCAACGTGCCCAGCGGGATGTTCGCCAGAGGCAGGCAGTTGCCCGGCCGAATCTCCGCCTGAGGTCCGGCCATGACCGGGTCCCCGACCCGCAAGCCCAGCGGGGCGACAATGTAGCGCTTCTCACCATCGGCGTAGTGCAGCAGCGCCAGCCGAGCCGAGCGGTTGGGGTCATACTCGATCGCCGCCACCTGCGCCGGAATGCCCCGCTTGTCTCGCTTGTGATCCACCCGACGGATGAAACGTCGGTTGCCGCCGCCGCGATGGCGAACGGTCACCCGCCCTTGGGCGTTGCGGCCGGCGTGCGCCGTTCGCAGGACCAGCAGCGAGCGCTCGGGCTTGTCCTTGGTCACTTCCTCAAAAGTGGCACCGCTCATGCCGCGCCGGCCGGGGGAGGTCGGCTTGTACTTCTTGATAGCCATCACTTCACCCCTTCAAAGACGTCAATCGACTGGCCTGCGGCCAGGGTCACAATGGCTTTCTTGATCTGGGAGCGGCGAACCATCAGCCGCCGACTGCGCGCTCGCCGGGTCCGGTGGGGGGGGACGTTGAGGACGTTCACCCGCTCCACCTTGACGTCGAAGAGGCTTTCCACCGCTTCCTTGATCTGAGTCTTCGTGGCCGAGCCCGCCACCTCGAAAGCATACTGGTTGAGCTTGCTACTCTGGTAGCTCGATTTCTCGGTGATGATCGGGCGGCGCAGTACGTCGTAAACGGTGGTCATCGTCAGCCTCCTGCCTGGCCGAGATGGGAGCGGATGGCCTCGAGTGCCCCCAGCGGCATCACCAGCCGCTCAAAGCCGAGCAGGTCCCGCACATTCAGATATCCGGCGCGCAGCGTCTTGGCTTCCGGCAGATTGCGCACCGACTTCTCGACGTTCTCGTCGGCGGCAGCCAGGAGGATAAGGGCACTGTTGCCGCCGGCGACGGTCTCCAGGATCGCCGCCATCTCCTTGGTCTTGGGCTGGGCCAGGCTCAATTCATCCAGGACGACGATGGCCGCCTCCGCCGCCTTCGCAGAGAGGGCCGAGCGCAGGGCGGCCTGCCGCATCTTGCGCGGCATGTTCAGGGTGTAGTCGCGCGAGTGGGGGGTATGGACCTTGCCGCCGCCCCGCCACTGAGGGGCGCGCGTGGAGCCCTGCCGGGCTCGGCCCGTCCCCTTCTGGCGCCAGGGCTTGCGCCCACCGCCGGCCACTTCGCCCCGCCCCTTCGTGTTGTGCGTCCCCAGGCGGGCATTGGCGAGCTGGCGCATCAGGGCCTGGTGCATCAGTTCCTTCTTGATGGGGGCTTCGAAGATCTCCGGCGGAAGCTCAACCGTACTGACCTTCTCACCCTTGGTGTTCAACACATCAACCTTCATCGCTTATCGCTCCCATGCCCGATGGCGCCTACTGCTTGCGCGCTTCCTTGACCACGATAACCTGGCCGCGGGGGCCCGGCACGCTGCCCCGCACGCCCAGCAAGTTGCGCTCGCCATCCACCAGTACCACCCGCAGGTTCTGGGACGTCACCCGGACGGCACCCATGTGCCCGGGGCCGCGCGATCCCTTGTAGACGCGGCCCGGAGTCGAGGTTGAGCTGCGGGCCCCTGGCGCTCTCTGGCGATCGGACTGGCCGTGCGTCTTCGGGCCGCCCCTGAAGTGATAGCGCTTGACGGCGCCGGCGAAGCCCTTGCCCTTGGTCGTCCCGACCACGTCCACCCGGTCGCCGATCTGGAAGACCTCCACCGTCAGCCGGTCACCTTCCTTGAGCTGCTCGTCCGCCTTCAAGCGAAACTCGCGTAAGAACCGGAGGGGGGCCAATTCATGCCGCTTCAAGTGGCCGAGCTGCCCCCCGGTCAGGCGGCCCGGGTTCACTTCGCCGAATCCGAGCTGGACGGCCGCGTAACCCTCCTTCGCTTGGCGCCGGATCTGGGTTACATAGCACGGCCCAGCTTCAATCAGAGTCACCGGAAGCGCCGAACCCGACTCGTCGAAGATCTGGGTCATCCCGACTTTCTTGCCAATCAGCCCTTTCATCCCTTGTCTCCTCATCCAGGTCTTGCCGGGACTGTCAGCCTGGGCTCGGCTGCATCATCCCCGCCGCAGAGCAGTCCGCTCGCCGGGCGAAACGCTTCTCGGGTTCCGCCGATCGACGGGCGCTTGCCCCGCCTCTCCAGCCTTCGCGACTTCCGAAGTCCGAAATGCGGACTTCGGAAGTCGAACCAGACTAGATCTTGATTTCGATATCGACCCCAGCCGGCAGATTCAGCCGCATCAGCGTGTCGATCGTCTTGGAATCCGGTTCGAGAACGTCGATCAGACGTTTGTGGGTGCGAATCTCGAAGTGCTCGTGCGAATCCTTGTCGATGAATGTCGAGCGCCGGATGGTGAATCGCTCGAGGCGCGTCGGCAGCGGGACCGGGCCAACCACTTTGGCCCCGGTGCGCTCGGCCGTCTCGACGATTCTCTTCGCCGACTGATCGAGCACGCGGTGGTCGTAAGCCTTCAACCGGATGCGGATCTTCTGCTTGGCCATGGCTCTCCTATTCCAGGATCTCGGTAATCACACCGGCACCGACGGTCAGGCCGCCTTCCCGGATGGCAAACTTCGACCCCTTCT
>CAZEMA010000025.1:0-27650 GCA_964513155.1 uncultured Anaerolineaceae bacterium | reverse complement strand
AAGGACGACCAGGCCGACGATCAGCCATGCGGGCGCCCAACGCCCGCCGGGGACGCCCGCCAGCCGCGACCGCAAGCGCCGGGCAAACCGAGCGCTGGGCTCCACCGGCACCAACACCCGCTGCAGGATCCCCTCAAGCCGCCTGGTGTCCAGAACGCCCTCCCAGCCCCACAAGATCGACACCTCAGACCATCCCCATCGGATAGGGAAGCCGATCCGAGCCCAGTTCCCCAGCTTTGCGACCGTCGGGCGTCGCCCGCCAACCCTCGGATCGATGCGCACCGACTAGGGGGTTGAAGGGGGCTTGCCCTGATCCGATCCCGTCGCGACCTCTCTCGCCGCTTGCTCGACTTCCCCTCGCAGCGACCGGAGCGTTCGATGAAACAGGCTCTTGATCGCCCCCTCGCTCCGTCCCATGATCTGGCCGACCTCGGCGTTGGAGAGCCGCTCGACAAACTTCAGGATTAACAGCTGCTGGCGATCGGCGGGCAGCCGCGAGATCGCCGCCAGCAGATCATCCCTTTCCTCTGCAACCAGCGCCTCCTCTTCAGGATGGTCGGAGGGAAGGCTAGTGGTCGCATCTGGATCGAGCGCTACCGTCTTTCGCCGGCTCTCATCCCGATGCCAGTTGGCTACCAGATTGTGCGCGATGCGATACAGCCACGCCGAAAACGGCACGCCCTGGTCCTGGAAGTCGGCAATGTGGCCAAGCGCCCGCTGGAACACACGCGCCGTCAGGTCTTCGGCATCGTGGTGATTGCCGGTCCGGTAGTAGATGTAACTGTAGATCCGACGGACGTGTCGTTCGTAAAGCTCGCCGAACGCGTCGCGGTCCGTGGCTGCGCGGCGGATCAGCTGCAGATCATCGACGGTCTCGCCGCTCATCGGCTGCCTCTTGGCTGCAGCCTCGGATCAGAAAAGATAACCCCGCAGGCTGTCAAGCGTTTCCCAGCGGGCCGAAGGTCGTTCATTCCTTCGTCCATCCTGAGTCGCTTCGTGGTTTCGGAGCCTTCTCCGCCTGTCGGGTCGCCTCCCGGATGGCCACCCAGCAATCGCGCACCCTGGCCACCGCCCGCTCCTCCTCCGGGAGCTCGCCGTAGCGCACCTGCAGGTAGGCCTGCGTGATCGTCGTCACGTCCGCCTGGTGGTCGGGGAACACGCGCTTCAGATGCCTAAGGAACTCAAGGGGGGTTTCCCCAGGGTCTCTCCCGCGGCCTTGCCTCGCCGCCAGATCCAGGAGTTGCCCATAGACGCGCCGGATCGCACTGGCTGCGGCCAGGTGCCTGCCCAGCCGCAGGATCCGCCCCACGCCCAAGCCGCCCCGGAAGCGGCTCAAGGACTGGACCAGCCCGTCCAGGAGCCCCCTGCGCCCGGCGGCCGTCTCGCCGATGTCTTCCAGCGGTTCCTCCACCTCCCGCTTCGATCGCCGCAGGCCTCGGACCACTGCCAGAGCGATGACCGCGATGACCAGGCTGGTCCCGATGATCCGGAGCTGGGCCCCGTAGGTTTCGAGCCAGGGAATCACTCGGGCGGCGTGCTGCGAGGGCTGCATCTCTAGGAAGGGCACATTCAGCCGGATTCGCTCCAGCGAGAGGCTTGCTGGCAGCAGCGGGCGCAGCAGGTCAAGGAGCCATTCGGCCAACATGGCCACACCGACAATGATCGGGCTGATGATCAGGACTCCCAATTGCACCAGCCTGACCATCAGGTTGATCCCTTGCGCGCCGAGGACGTTCCCCGCCGGGCTTTGCAGGGCAACGCCCGCGGCCTTCCCCAGGGCGAGGGTGCCCACCGTCAACAGGAGGACTGCCGCCAGCCACTGCGCTGTAAACGGTGATCTCCCCGCACCTCGAGCCCGGGAGAGGGTATCGACGCGACTGAGGGCGACGGCGGTCAGTCCCGCTCCGAAGTAGAGCGGCAGCACCTCCAACATCAGGCTCTCAAGGGCATCCCTGTGAACGACACCGAACAACACCAGGGCCAGAATCCCAAGTCGGAACTTGTGTGCCGTCGATCCAGGGTCCAGCAGGTGAGCCCTTGAGGCGGCAATGCCTGTCCGCCACAGGAATAGTACGGCGCCGATGACAATCAGCTCGTTGGGGACAATCGTCAAGACCGAGGCAAATGAGGTGAACGACCGGACGATGAGTTCTGGCAGACTGAGGGGCACATCGGGGAAAACGACGAGCCGCAGCGACAGGACGAGCGAGGCTGCCAACAGGCCCAGCAGAAGGCCGTTTCGGATCGCGGTCTTCAGTCGTAGCGCCAACACCGCCCTGCTGACGACCATGCTGGTCAGCGCGATCCCCAGGAACAGGATCACTGCCCGGGAAGTGGGGAGCAGGCGTGTGCCAGGCGTAAGCGACCGGAACCATGGCACCAGCCAGCTGATCTCCATCGTCAGGAGGCAGAGAAGCCCGAACTCGTGGAGGCCTCGCCGTCGAACGGCAGTGGTCAGCAGTTCCCGGGCGGGAAGCGTGGCGCCAGTGTTCATGAAACCTGTTCCTCAGCCGCCAGCGGTTGGTGGAAGGTTGCCACGCCAGGGATCACGGGAGGCGGTTCCTCAGCCATGGAAATCAGCGTTGTGCGCCGGCAGCGGCAGCGCAGGCGCACGAGCGTCTCGGCCAGCGCCGGAGATGTCAGCGACGTGACCACCAGCAGACTCGACCCATACTCCAGTTGCGGCGCCTGAGCCAGCAGGAAGCGCTCGAAGGGAACGGTTACCAGCGGGGTCAACCCGGCCAGCGCTTCGAGCAGCCTGGGCAATTGCCCCCGAGAGCGACCGGGGGGAATCCGGAAGGGTCGGTCGGAGTGGGCGATGCAGCCGTTGGAGATCAGCCCGACCCGGTAACCCAGCGCGAAGGCCTCGTTGACGACCGAGGCGGTCGTGCGCAGCAGCGCCTCAAAAAGCCTGGGTTGGGTGCCCTCCCAATGACGCTCGAAGGTGGCCGCATTCAGACAGACAATCAGATCGAGACCCGAGACTGCCTGGTAGACGCGGCTCTGCAGGCGCCCGGTCCGGGCCGTGCCCGCCCAATGGATGCGCCGAAAGCTGTCCCCCGGCTGGTAGTCGCGGACACCCATCGACTGGCTGGAGTCCTCGAACAGTCGTCGTCGGCTTCGGCGCTCCCCGAAAGGATCGTCGGGGGGCAAGCCGAGCTCATGGAGCGGCCTCACCTCGGGAAACACCACCACACGCTCCGCGGGTTGGGCGACGGCCTCAGTGCGGAACAGGCCAAAGGGATCTCCGGATTCCGCGGTGCATGGCCCGAGTTCGTAGATCCCGCGCTTGCGGAAGAGCAGCTCATACGGCCGCCGAATGCGCTCGAACCCCCGCATCACCAGCACGAGATTCAACCCGCCTTCACCCGGAACGGGCGAGGGTGCGAGGACCGTCTCGTCCCCCGGGGCGACCGCCAGCGGCCATCGGTCGCTCGTCCGCAGCCAGGCCAAGGGGAGCAACTTGCTGTTCTCGAGGCGCACTTCGAGAGGCACAGTCTCGCCCCCGAACGAGCGGTGGTAGCGGAGGCGCCGTTGGTAGGTGAACGACCGCAAGGAAGAGCGTGTCCAGAGCGCGGCGACCACCCAGATGACCCCCATCAGGGCGGCGACCGCCAGCAGGCCGTTCGAATGAAGCAGGTAGCCGGCTGCGAGCAGGAACAAGGCAAGCCGGACCCAGCTCTCGCTCCTCGAGCTTTTCAGCGGCCTACCCTTCTACTGGAACAGGCACTTCGGCGACGATGTCGGCGATGAGCTCAGAGGGCTCCCTTCCCCGAAGCTGTGCCTGAGGGGCGATGATCAGACGATGAGTCAGCACGTGAGGCGCCATCCTCTTGATGTCATCCGGCAACACGTAGTCCCGTCCCTGGATGGCGGCCCATGCCTGAGCGGTTTGGAAGAGCCCCAGTGTCGCCCTGGGGCTGGCCCCAAGGCTGATATCCGGATGCGCCCTCGTGGCCCTAGCTACTGCGACCGTGTACGCCCGCAGCGAGTCTTCAACGCGAACCTTCCGCCGCAAATGCTGCAGCTCGGCGATCTCCTCAGGCGTCGCGACCGACCGCAGATCTTCGAGAGGATCCCCGGCGCCGAAACGGATGAGGATCTCCGCCTCTTCGACCTGGTTCGGATAGCCGATCCGAACCTGAACCAGGAAGCGATCGAGCTGCGCTTCAGGCAGCGGGAACGTCCCTTCGAGCTCTACCGGGTTCTGCGTGGCGAGGACGAGAAACGGCCTTGGCAGCCGCCGGGTCACGCCATCGACCGTAACCTGGCGCTCCTGCATTGCCTCCAGAAGCGCCGATTGCGTGCGGGGAGTGGCCCGGTTGATCTCGTCCGCCAGGAGGATCTGGCTCATCACAGGCCCTGGTCGATACTCGAACGATTGCGTCTTCTGGTTGAACCAGTTGATTCCGGTCACATCCGAGGGGAGCAGATCCGGGGTGAATTGGATTCGTGAGAAGCTGCATCCGAGCGAGACCGCCAGCGCCCGGGCCAGCGTCGTCTTGCCGATTCCCGGCACGTCATCGAGGAGGATGTGCCCCTCGCACATCACCGCAGCCAGGACGAGATCGATGACCTCGCCCTTACCGACGATGACTCTTTGAACGTTCTCCCGTAGCCTGCGCGCGGTCTCCAGGATCATTCTCCGCTCCGACCTTTCTCGCAGCCCGCCAGGCGCAAGTATAGCACCTGAGCCCGACCCGGCCGTATGAACGTGGACCCGTGGGGGTAACCAGCACGCCCGCCGGGTTTCGCCCGGCCCAGGCCACGCGGCAGGCTCCCCCGCCCACCCTCCGCCTCTCCAGCACACGCGAAGCCCGATGATATAATGCCGCCGTCGGTTTCTCAGAGGCTGCCAGCCGCCTCCTCGAGGCTTTGACACGCCTTTCCCACGCGCAGGATTGGGCGATCCTCAACCAGCACATGCAGACGCTCATCGCGCTCGACCTGGAAACGACCGGGCTGGATCCGATCCGCGACGCCGTGATCGAGATCGGCGCCGTTCGTTTCCGCGGCAATCGGGTGGAGGACGAGTGGACCACGCTCGTCAACCCAGGTAGGCCGCTGCCTGGTTTCATCACCCAACTCACCGGAATCACGGATGACATGCTGGCCGACGCGCCGCGCCTGTCGCAGGTCCTGGGCGAGCTCGAGAGTCGCGCGGGCGATCTCCCCATCCTGGGTCATAGCGTCCGCTTTGACCTGGCCTTCCTCCGGCGCAAGGGTCTCTTCGACCTCAACCAGACCGTCGACACCTTCGACCTGGCCTCCGTCCTGCTCCCCTCGGCGAGCCGTTATCGCCTGGGCGCCCTGGCTAGCGCGTTGGGTGTCCCTGTGCGTTCCTCCCATCGGGCCCTGGACGATGCCCGCACGACGATGCATGTCTACCTGAAGCTCGTCGCCCAGGCGCGACAACTTCCCCTTGCAGTCATAGAAGAGATCGTCCGCCTGGGAGCCGAGATCGAATGGGGCGGCGGCTGGGTCTTCGAGGAAACCTTACGCGCACGTCTGCGAAACGAAGGGGCTTCCGCTCTGGGGCCCAAGAAGCAGCCCGTCGCCTTCGAGCGACCATCCGGCGAGGTCGAGCCCCTCAAGCCGGCGCAAGAGATCCAGTCGCTGAACTCAGAGGATCTGGCCGCCGTCCTCGAGCCCGGCGGGCCCCTCGCCAAGCGCTTCTCGGAGTATGAGCACCGGCCACAGCAGGTCACGATGCTGCGCGCCGTGGCCGACTCTCTGTCCTCCGGCCACCATCTGCTCGTGGAGGCCGGCACCGGAACGGGCAAGTCGATGGCCTATCTGGTCCCGGCCTTCGCCTGGGCCGCCCAGAACGGGCAGCGCGTTGTCATCTCTACCAATACCATCAACCTCCAGGATCAGCTCATTCACAAAGACATCCCGGACTTGTGCCGGATCCTGGAGACCGACTACCAGGCCGCCGTCCTGAAAGGCCGCGGCAACTACCTTTGCCCGCGCCGCCTGGCTGCTCTTCGCCGACTCGCTCCCCGAACGCCGGAGGAGATCCGCGTGCTGGCCAAGGTCCTCGTTTGGCTGGAGGCGGGTGGATCGGGAGACCGCGGGGAAATCAACCTGCCGGGCCCCGGCGAGCTCGCCGCGTGGTCCCGCCTCTCGGCCGAGAGCGAAGACTGTTCCGGCGACGCCTGCCTGGTCCACACCGGCGGCGCTTGCCCATACTACAAGTCCCGCCAGGCTGCCGAGGCGGCTCACGTTGTCATTGTCAATCACGCTCTGCTCTTGGCCGACATCGCCACCGGGAACCGCGTCATCCCCGACTACCGCTACCTGATCGTCGACGAGGCGCACCACCTGGAGGACGCGGTCACCAACGGCCTTTCGTTCCACGTCACCCAGGCAGACACCGACCGCTTGCTCAGAGATCTGGGCGGCCCCGGAGGCCTTCTCACCTCGGTCCTCGGCGCAGCCCGAAGCCAGCTAACTCCCGAGACCTCGGCACAGGTAGCCAAGGGCGTCGCGCTGGCCACAGACTGGGTGAACGATGGCAGTCAGCTGACGCAACGGTTCTTCGACGCCATATCCGCTTTTCTCACCCGAGCGCGCGACGACAAGGAGCTCGGCCCCTACGGCCAGCAAGTCCGCATCGTGCCAGCCACCCGCACGCTGCCGGATTGGGGCGCAATCGAGGCCGCCTGGGAGGACTTGCGCCAACCGCTGTCGAAGATTGTCACTACGCTGGACGAGCTGGCCGAGGCGTTGGCCGGGGTTGGCGAGAGTGAAGAGGGCGCCGCCGAGGACCTTGCCCTGACGCTGCGCAGTGCCTCGCGCGACCTCCAGGAGATCTTTACCAATCTCGAGAACATGGTCTTTGAGCCCGAGGCTCAGACCATCTACTGGGCCGAAGCGAGCATCTTCCAGGGCCGGGTGTCGCTGCACGCCGCCCCGCTGGAAGTTGGGCCCCTTGTCGAGCGTTTCCTGTGGCGCGAGAAGGACTCGGTGATCATGACCTCGGCCACGTTGACGACAGCGGGCGAGTTCGACTATCTCCGTCGCCGTCTCCGCGCCGACGACGCCGACGAATTGGCCTTGGGTTCTCCTTTCGACTACGAGTCCTCCACCCTGCTCTTTCTCGTCAACGACATCCCGGAACCCAACGAACGCCAGGAGTATCAGCACGCAGTCGAGCGAGGACTGCTGCGCTTATGTAAGGCCACTCATGGCCGTACGCTCGCCCTCTTCACCTCCTACGATCAGCTCCGCCGCACGTCGAAGGCGATTTCAGACCCCCTGGCCGCCGAGGGTATTCTGGTGTTCGAGCAAGGCGAGGGCGCTTCGCCGCACTCCCTCCTGGAGAGCTTTCGCACTACAGAGCAAGCAGTCCTGTTGGGAACGCGGTCCTTCTGGGAGGGCGTCGATGTCCCCGGAGAGGCCCTGTCCGTGCTGGCGATCATCCGATTGCCCTTCGACGTCCCCAGCGACCCGATCGTCGCCGCCCGGTCCGAGACCTACGAATCCCCGTTTGCCGAGTATTCCTTACCCGAGGCGATCCTGCGCTTTCGCCAGGGCTTCGGCCGCCTGATCCGCACTCGTTCTGACCGCGGCGTGGTGGCCACTTTCGACCGGCGCATCCTGAGCAAGCAGTACGGCCGGGCCTTTGTCGATTCCCTTCCGCAGTGCACGGTGAAGGTCGGGCCGCTGGCCGATCTGCCCTCCGCCGCCGCACGCTGGCTGGGTGCCTAGGCCAAATGCCCGCGAGGGGCGCGCCGCATCGGGCTGACTTGGCCAACCGCGCAGGCGAAGGAATGTCGAACCTTGCCGAGGCGCATTGGGCGAAATAGACAGGCTCCCCGACGACCCAAGCCGGGGACGTCGGTTCGGTCACAAGCCAGGGACATCGGCGGTCCAAAACGAGCGCGGACGAATCCTAGCGATCAGTAGGATTCGGGGTCCATCGGGGATGCTCATCGGCTGTTCAGCGATCGGGAGGTTGCAGATGGCCAGGACTCAGAGCGTCACGTCGTCGGTCCGGAACGCGCTTAAGGATAACGCGGCACTCGACCAACTCCTGGCTGCTATTGCCCCTGAGAATAAGGACGAGAAGGTCCGCAATCACGCCTTCCGATCCCTGATGCTCCTGGCCCAGCAACACCCCGAGGCTCTCCTGACAAGATGGGATGACCTGGCACGCCTGCTGAAGGGCGGTAATAGTCACTCGAAGTACCCCGCGATCCACATCCTCGCCGAATTGGCTATCGTCGAGACAGGCGGCCGCTTTCAGAAGGCATTCAACGCCTACTATAGGCTGCTAGACGATGAGAGCATCGCCGTGGCGGCCCACGTCGCCGGGCTTTCGGGCAGGATCGCCAAGGCCATGCCCCCGCTCGAGCCGCGGATCACCGAGAAGTTGCTCAGCATCGACGGCACACACTTCGACCAGAGCCGGAAGGATCTCATCAAGGGATACGCCATCGAGTCCTTTGCCGAGTACTTTGACCAGGCGAAGGACAAGAAGCAGATCCTCGACTTCGTGCAGCAACAGAAGGAGGCGGTCAGCCCGCGCACCAGGAAGGCTGCCCGGAGCTTTCTTGAGCGGTTCGCCGAGAAGTCGTAAGGCGAGGGTCCAGGTCACCCCGGCGGGGCCTCAGGGACCTGAAGGAGCTGGAGCCTCGGGAATTGACGACCGTTGTCCGGAGGCGATATAATAGCTCGCCAATCCTGACCGTGAGGACAGTACCCGTGATCGATGTCAATGATCTTCGCAAGGGTGTGACTTTCGAACTCGATGACAACCTGTACAAGGTTCTCGAGTACTCGCATCACAAGCCCGGCCGCGGCAACGCCAGCATCCGCACCAAGGTCCGCGACCTCCGTACCGGTGCCGTGACTGAGAAGACGTTCCAGTCTGGGGATCGCGTCCGGGACGTGCGCCTGGACCACCACACCGTCCAATACCTGTACAACGACGGCAACCTGTACTACTTCATGGACACCCAGACCTTCGAGCAGCCCGGTGTCAGCAATGCTATCCTGGGGGACGCGGTCAACTACCTGACCGAGGGGCTGGAGGTGAAGCTCACCCTGTACAACGACGACCCCATCGATATTGAGCTGCCCACTTCGGTGGATATGAAGGTCGCCAGGGCCGAAGTCGCGGTCAGGGGCGACACGGCCACAGGCGCCAACAAGACCGTGACGACCCAGACCGGGCTGCGGGTTCAAGTCCCCCTGTTCGTTGCCGAGGGGGACAGGATCCGCGTCGACACCCGCAACGGCGCGTACATCACGCGCGTCTGATCCACTCCCTACCCCGTCCTGGAGCGCGATCCAGCATGCGTACTCCCGCGGGCACCGAGTGCCCCTTCTACTACGCCGACTTCCATCGCGGGCACCACACCCAGGAGTGCCGGATCATCACTCCTGCTGCTGACGGGAGGTTCTGGACGCCACGTTTCTGCGAGCGCTGCGGTGTGCCCCGTATCATCCTGGCCAACGCCTGCCCCAACCTGATACTCGAGGGCCAAGTCGTCAACGGACCGCTGGGCATCGGCAAGCGGCTGCGCATCTCGGCCTCTTGCACCCGTTCCTTGAAGCCCGTCGAGACGCCCGAGATCGGCTGCGGTCTCTGTCACCAGCCTTTGCCCGAGTCGATTGCCACCCCGGAAACGGACTCACAGCCGTGATCAAGGCCCTGCTGCTCGACCTCGACGACACACTGCTCGAGACCCATATTGATCGCTTCTTCCCAATCTACCTGGAGAAGCTGGGTGCTTTCCTGAGCCACGCCGTGCCGGCTCAACGCCTGATCCCGACGCTGCTCAAGGCGACACAGGCGATGATCAACAACCGGGACCCCGAGCGTGTTCTCCTCCAGGTTTTTGGCGACAACTTCTATGGCCCCCTGGGGACGACGGAAGGCGTGCTCCTGCCTCTGTTCCTAGAGTTCTACGCGACACAGTTTCCGAACCTGAGGGAACTGACCAATCGCTTGCCGGAGGCCAAGGAGCTAGTGGGTTGGGCCTTTCAGGCGGGGCTGGAGGTTGCCGTCGCCACCAAGCCCCTCTTCCCCACGACCGTCAATGAAGAGAGGTTAGCCTGGGCCGGCGTCCCAGCTGGCGAGAACCCCTACGCTCTGATCACCTCGGCCGACACGTTCCACTTCTCGAAGCCCTCGCCCGCCTACTATGCCGAGGTCTGCGGTCGCCTGGGACTCTCGCCCCTGGAGGCGGCAATGGTCGGGGACGACCTGGAAGATGACATCCTCCCCGCAAGGTCTCTGGGTATGCCGGTATTTCACATCCGAGGCGAGGCGGGCAGCTCCTATCCATCCGGAGGCCTAGCCGACGTAGCCTCGTGGTTCCCAGCGGCAGAGGGCCAGGCGGACGCAGAATCTGCCCGTCAACCCACGGCGATCCTGGCGATGCTTCAGGGGTACCTCGCCGCCCTCCTGACGACCAGCGACGGCGTCACGCCGGAAATCCTGGCCCGCCGGCCAGCGCCTGACTCCTGGGCGCCGGTCGAGATCATCTGCCACTTGAGAGACGTCGAGCTCGAGGCCAGCTTGCCCCGCTTCCGGGCGATCCTGGGTGAGCAGGATGTGTTCCTGCCAGCGGTGGATCCCGACCCGTGGGCGACCGAGCGCGACTACCTTCACCAGTCACCCAGCGATGCCCTCGCTGCATTCGTCAAAGCCCGCAGGTCGAGCCTCGCCCTGCTGGAGGCTCTTCCGCCAGAGGGCTGGTCCCGCCCGGCCCGCCATGCATTGCTCGGGCCTACCACGCTGGCCGAGGTGGCCTCGGTCATCGCCGAGCATGACCGGCTGCATTTGGCGCAGTTGCGGGCCAGCCTCACGCCTGCTCCCACGTCCCCATCCGCTTGAATTCCTTCTGAGCTTGACGGCCTGCCTCGAAGGCGCGCCGCAGTTCTGCAAGCCTTCCGCTGATTGCGTTCAGATACATATGAGATAGTGACACGGGACATCGCAGGCCGGACTTCGAACCCTCACCCCATGCCCTCGCGCAGCAGCCCGTAGCGACACTTGCGCCGCGCTGCGCGCAGCGCAGTGCAGGTGAGCGGAGGGCCTCCCCCTGCATGGGAACGCCTGCCAATTCGGAAGAGGAACCGCAGGGGGTGAGGCAACCGTGCGCCCTGTGCTCTGTCGGCATGGCGGGTGTCGTCCGAGGGGATTGATGACCCGTGAATCCTCCGCCTGTCCGATATGTCCTGAACGAGTACACCGCCTTTACAGCCCCTCGGGCGGAAGATATAATGGCCCCCAGGGGAAGTGCTGGAACTGGCAGACAGGCGTGACTTAGGATCACGTGCCGCGAGGCGTGAGGGTTCAAGTCCCTCCTTCCCCACTCCGGCCTCTGTCCAGTCGTTTCCACCCTGCGGCTACCGAGTCGAATCGCATGACGGTGCCCAGGCACTTCGCCCGGGAAGGATGAAGACGTTGAAGGTAGAGACGCAAGATCTTGAAAACCGCCAAATGCGGATGACCGTGGAAGTCCCCGACGACCGCCTGCAGGCAGCGATGCGTTCCGCTGCACGCCGGTTGAGCGGCCAGAAGCGTATCCCTGGGTTCCGGCCCGGAAAGGCCCCCTATGAGATCATCCTCAGCCGATTGGGTGAGGGAGTGGTCTTCGAAGAGGCGATCGACACGCTTGGCCAGGAGGTCTATCGGCAAGCGCTCGAGTCGGCCTCCGTCGAGGCATTCGCGCCTGGGACGCTCGAGAAGATCGTCAGCCGGACGCCCTTGGTGTTGAGCTACACCGTCCCCCTGCCGCCCAAGATCGACCTGGGCGAGTATCGCGAGACGCGACTTCCCTTCGAGACTGCCGAGGTGGAGGATGCCGCCGTCGACGCTTTCATGGAAGAGCTGCGGCAGGGCCAGGCGCTGGTCGAGCCCGTCGACCGCCCGGCTCAGTTGACCGATGTGGTCGTGGCCGATGTCGTGGGTGAGCTTCCCGGCCCAGTGGGCAGCCAAGCGGAGCCGCTGGTCAAGCAGGAAAACGCTTCGGTGCTTGTCGCGGACGAGACCGACTGGCCGGTACCGGGCGTTATCCAATACCTGATCGGGCTCAAGGCTGGCGACGAGAAAGACTTCGAGTACACCTTCCCGGAGGACTACCCTGCCCAGAGTCTTCGGGCCCGCGTCGCCCGGTTTCACCTGACCTGTCGGGAGGTCAAGTCGCGGGCCGTCCCCGAATGGACTGACGAGCTGGCCCGCAACGCGGGCGAGTTCACCGACCTGATGGATCTGCGGCTGAAGGTCCGGCAGGGTCTGCTGACACAGGCAGACCGCCGGGCGGAGGCAGAGTACGCCGAGAAGGTGCTGAAGTCCGTGGTCGAGGGGTCGACCGTGACCTACCCTCCTCAGCTCCTTACCGAGGAAGTGGACGACATGGTCAAGGACCTCGAGTATCGCCTGAGGTCCCAGAAGCTGGCCCTGGCCGACTACCTGAAGATCCAGAAGAAGACCGAGAAGGCGCTGCGGGACGAGCTCGAGCCGCGGGCCAGGGAGCGGCTGACGCGGGCGCTGGTGCTCTCGGAGGTGGTTGAGGCCGAGAAGCTCGAAACCAGCGATGAGGAAGTGAACGCTCGCATCGAGACGATGGTGGCCGAGGCAGAACAGGCAGGCGAGAGCCTGCGCAAGGTCCTGGAGCATCCCAACTCGCGCCGGAAGCTGGCGGTTGATCTTCTGACAGACAAGGCGATCGCATGTCTGGTGGCGATTGCCAAGGGGCAGGCCGAGCCTGCACCAGAGCCCGCCGCCGAGGCGGCGACTGAGGCGGCCGTCGAGGCCGTTTCCGCCCCGATACCAGACACAACGCAGGCCAAGGAGTGAGGCAGCCATGATGGAAGAGGAACCCCATACCCTCATCCCGATGGTGATCGAGACTTCCGGCCGGGGAGAGCGAGCCTACGACATCTACTCCCTGCTCCTCCGGAACCGAATCATCTTCCTGGGAACGCCCATCAATGACCAGGTGGCGAACGTCATCGTCGCCCAGTTGCTCTATCTGAACCAGGAGGACAGGGAACGAGAGATCCAGATGTACCTGAATTGTCCTGGCGGCGGGATCTACGCCGGCTTGGCCATCTACGACACCATGCAGCAACTGTCCAACTCGATCTCAACCGTAGCTGTGGGGGTTACCGCCTCGTTTGGGACAGTTCTGCTGTCTGCGGGGACGAAAGGCCTTCGCTACGCCCTTCCGCACGCCACGATTCACCTCCACCAACCCCTTGGCGGAGTCCAGGGACAGGCGACCGACATCGAGATTCAGGCCAAAGAGATCTTGCGCTTGAAGGAAAAAATCAATAACATACTCTCTAAGCACTGTAGCCAACCGCTCGACGTGATCGAGCGGGACACCGAGCGGGACTTCTACATGGACGGGGAAGGTGCCTCGCAGTATGGCATCATCGACCATGTGCTGTACCCGGCGGCGCCTGAGGACAAGGTAACGGAAAAGAAGGATAGCTAAGCGATGTCGCCCAAGAAGCCGGCGCCGCCGGAAACGCGCCGGTGCTCCTTCTGCAGTCGGAGCGAGAGCGAGATTCGGCGCCTGATCGCAGGCCCCGAAGGCGCATTCATTTGTAATGAATGCGTCGAGCTCTGCCGCGACATCATCGAAGGCGAAGAACCCCGGGCCGAGACCTCGGGCGTGTCCACGGTTGGCCGCCCTTCTCTCGCCCCCCACCAGATCTACGAGAAGCTGGATGAATACGTCGTCGGCCAAGAGCACGCCAAGCGCGTGCTCTCGGTCGCCGTCTACAACCACTACAAGCGGATCGCCAACCGTGGCAAGACTGAAGTCGAGCTCGAGAAGAGCAACATCCTCCTGGTTGGCCCCACGGGCTGCGGCAAGACCCTGCTGGCGCAGACGCTGGCCAAGTCCCTAGACGTGCCCTTCTGCATCGCCGACGCTACCGCCCTGACCGAGGCGGGTTACGTGGGCGAGGACGTCGAGAATATCCTGTTGCGCCTGCTGCAGGCCGCCGATTTCAACATCCCTCGGGCAGAGCGAGGCATTGTCTACATCGACGAACTGGATAAGACCGCCCGCAAGTCGGGCGACAACCCCAGCATCACCCGCGACGTCTCGGGCGAAGGCGTGCAGCAGGCCTTGCTCAAGATCATCGAAGGGGCTGTGGTTAACGTGCCGCCGCAGGGCGGTCGCAAGCACCCCCAGCAAGAGTTCATCCAGGTCAACACTACCAACATCCTCTTCGTCTGTGGCGGGACTTTTAGCGGCCTGGCGGAGATCGTTGCCGATCGCGTGGGCCAGCGCGGCCGCCTGGGCTTCCCCGGCTCCAGAACGCAAGAGGAAGTCCGCGAGATGGATGAGACTGCCCTGCTGCAACATCTGACTCCGGATGACCTGATGCGCTATGGCATGATCCCGGAACTGGTGGGACGTCTGCCGGTCGCGGCCAGCGTGGAACCCCTGGATGTGCGAGCCCTGCGCGCCATCCTGACCAAGCCGCGCAACGCGCTCGTGCGCCAATACAAGCGGCTCTTCGAGATGGACCAAGTCGAGCTCGTCTTCAGCCCGGAGGCGCTGGACCTCACCGCCGAGAAGGCGCTCGAACGCGAAACAGGGGCACGCGGGCTGCGTTCGATCATCGAGGGAGCTCTGCTGGACGTGATGTACGAGATCCCCTCGCACCCCGAGATCCGCCGAGTCATCGTTGAGGCGGACTCCATCAGCGGCCTCGCATCCCCGACGCTCCTGGATGCCGATGGCCGACCCCTGTCCTTCGGCGACAAGGAACAGCTCCCCGACGCCGCCTGAGCCCGCCGCTCCCTTCGGAGAAACCAGCCTTGCCCCACCCCTCGACCTTCTCGATTGCTGCCTATGACCCTGATGGCCCTGCCTGGGGCGTGGCCGTCGCCTCGAAGTTCCCAGCCGTCGGAGCCCGCGTCCCCTGGGCATCCTCCAAGGGAGGAGCCCTCGCCACGCAGGCCTACGCCAACACTTCCTTCGGGCCCCGTGGCCTGGAGATGATGGCTGCCGGCGCGTCCGCCCAGGAGACGCTCGAAGCCCTGCTGTCATCCGACAGCGGCCGGGAGCACCGCCAGGTCGGCATCGTTGACTTGCAGGGCCGCGCGGCGACCTACACCGGCAAAGAATGCCTCGCGTGGGCCGGCGGCAAGACCGGCGATCATTACGCTGCCCAGGGCAACATCCTGACAGGACCCGAGACAATCGAGGCGATGGCTGCCACCTTCGCCGAGACCCCCGGTGAGCTACCTGACCGCCTCCTGGCGGCCCTCCTGGCCGGCGACCGCGCCGGCGGCGACCGCCGCGGCCGCCAGAGCGCGGCCCTGTTCGTCGTCAAGCCGGAGGCCGGCTACGGCGCCTTCGACGACATCTGGATCGACTACCGGGTTGACGACCACTCCGACCCGGTGCCGCGCTTGGCGGAGTTGCTGAAGATGCACTGGCTCTACTTCGGCAAAAGCCCGGCCGAGGACCAGATCAAGATCGAAGGGCCGGTGGCCGCTCAGCTTCAAGCGATGATGGCTCGCCTCAAATACTACGGCGGGGCCGCCAATGGCATCTACGATCCCGCCACTCGAAGCGCCCTCGAGGCCTTCATCGGCAACGAGAACTTCGAGGACCGGACCGACTTCGCCGCCGGACGGATCGACCGACCTGTCCTCGAGTTCCTACTCCAGAAGTTCGGCCCGTGACTCCTTCCGCACGCCCGAGCCCAGTCCATGGATGATCTCACCGCCACTCGCGCCATGATCATCGACCTCGACGGGGTCCTGTGGCTCGGCGACATGCCGCTCCCCGGGCTTCATGAGTTCTTCGCCCTGCTGCGAAGGAGGCAGATCCGCTTCATCCTGGTATCCAACAACGCCACAACGACGGCGCAGATGGTCCAGGCGAAGCTGCGACGGATGGGGGTTGAGGTCAGCCGGGATGAGATCCTGACATCGTCCGCCGCCACCGCGGTCTACTTGCGCGACCTCTTCCCGCGGGGGGCGCGGATCTACGTCGTAGGCGAAGCGCCACTCAAGGAAGCGCTGACCTCGCTTGGATTCCTGCTCGCCGACCGTGCCGAGAATGTGCAGGCCGTCATCGGAAGCCTCGACCGGCAGGTAACCTACCAGATGCTCACTGAGGCCTCGCTCGCCATCCGAGCTGGGGCGCTGTTCCTGGGCACTAACGGCGATGTCACCTACCCCACCGAACGCGGTCTGGCACCGGGCAGCGGTGCGCTGCTTGCTGCCCTGCAAGCAGCATCAGGGCGCGCACCCAAGATCGTTGGCAAGCCTGAGCCGTACGTCTATGCGCAAGCGCTCGCCCATCTCGAGGTTCCACCTGAGGCTACGCTCGCCCTCGGTGACCGCCTGGAAACTGATATCCTTGGCGGTCAGCGGGCGGGCCTGAAGGCCGCCATCGTCCTGACCGGGGTCACTCGCCGGGAGGACCTGGCGAACTCCCCAGTCCGGCCGGATTGGGTCTTTGAAGGCCTTCCCGACGTCTGTCGGGCACTCGATGGCGTCTCTCGATGAGCGCGCCCCCCCTCGTTTATGACTTCACCTGGGAGACTCTTGCCAAACGGCTCGAGGCATGGGACCAGCCAGCGTATCGCTCCGCACAGGTCTGGCGAAGCATCTACCGGCGCCTCCTGGACACGCCGACCAGCATGACGGATCTACCCTCCCCGCTCCGGACGCTCCTCGGGGACAACCTGTCTTTCAGCTCAATGACCATCAAGGCCAGCGCGCGTTCAAAGGACGGAGGCACCGAGAAGCTCCTGTTGGGCTTGACTGACGGCGTGGCCATCGAAGCCGTCTTGATGCGCTACGAGCGGCGCAGGACGGCGTGCATCTCCACCCAGGCCGGATGCGCCATGGGCTGCGTCTTCTGCGCCACCGGCCAGATGGGCTTCAAGCGCCACTTGAGCGCAGGGGAAATCGTCGAGCAGGTGCTGCTGTTCGCGCGGCAGCTGGCGCAATCCGAGGAGCACCTCACCAACATCGTCGTCATGGGGATGGGCGAACCATTTCACAACTACGAAGCGACGATGGAGGCAATCGATCGCCTCAACGACGCCCGCGGCTTCAACTTCGGCGCCCGCCGCTTCACCATCTCCACCGTCGGCCTCATTCCCGGAATCGAGCGTTTCACCGCGGAGAACCGGCAGGTCAACCTAGCCATCTCGCTTCATGCCGCCACGGATGACTTGCGGGAGCGGTTGGTGCCCGTCAGTCGGCGCTACCCCCTTTCGGTCCTACTGCCTGCCTGCCGCGAATACACCACGCGGACCGGACGGCGCCTGACGTTCGAGTGGGCGCTGATCCAAGGCGTCAATGACACGGTCGAACAGGCCAATGCCCTGGCAGACCTGCTCCTCGGCCTCAACTGCCATGTCAACCTGATCCCTCTGAATCCCACTCGGAAGTACGCCGGGGAGGCTTCCCCTCGCGCGCGAGCGCAGGCTTTCCACGACCTGCTCGCGGCCCGAGGGTTGGCCTGCACCGTCCGACTGCGTCGCGGCATCGACATCCAGGCTGGGTGTGGCCAACTGGCCACCGAGGCCACCGACTGAGCCCTCCCTCGAGCCTCATTGGCGCAGACTCCCAACAGGCTGATGAGCAACCGCCTTGCCCGCAGAAGCGAAGGCAGCCGGAAGCCTTTGGCGCTGGCTATGCGAAGTCAGCCTTGGGCCAACGCGTCTTCCGTCGTGTCGGATAGGCAATCCTCCCCCGTGAGGAAGGCAAGGGCTGTCCGACATGTCTCCTCGGACAGCCCCTTGACGGATATCACCCAGGCCGAGACATGAACCCTGGCGCCCGAGAGCCTCCCCACAGGCGCCAAGAACCCGCTCTTCAGCGCAACGACGATGCCAACCGAAAGTCCGTCGCCTCGCCCTCGTAGGAGCACACTTCGAGATAGTAGACCCCCGCGGCTGGGGACGCGATCTGCAGAGCTTCGTTGCCCATTCCGGGCGTGTTGGATTTCCAGGTGTATGTCTGCCCCTCCACAACATCGACGCCGGCAATTGCTTCCATGCTCCCGTAGCCGATGAAGAGGTCGAGATCTGCCAGGGCATCGGACAGGCTAATCTCCAGGGCCTCGCCTGGGTCCGGGAGCCACATGCAATAGTAGAGGCAGTTGTAGGGATAGGGATCGGCAGTCGCCTCCATCCGCAGGCTGTAGGCCGTATTGGCCAGGATCCGGGTCGAACGGGCGTCACACTCGCCGCCAACGGCTGGCGCCACGGCAGTTGCCGTGATGGATGGCACGTTTAGGGTGGCTACCTGCGGTGAGCAAGCAAGCAGGCTCCCCAGCAGGCATCCCGCGACGATGAAGCGCACGGAGCTTTTCACAACACCTCCCAACAATGGACGTGCCCTGCAGAAGCCGAGCGTACCCCGATTCTAGCATCGAAGGCAGGCGCCGCGCTGTCGATGCGGAAGCTCCTTCGCCCCTCTCCACCTCCTAGGCCGGCCCCGTCAACCCAATCCCCTTGGGACCTTCCCCCACCCGTCACGCCAGGAATCTTCACTGGCAAAACCCGTCTGTCTCGCGAACCCGGCCCGTCAGGGCGGATTGATGCTGACCGGTGACGGTCTCCTAACTCTATTGGGACTACCCGTATCCGCTTTCGATCGGAGCCGTTGGGCTCCCTTCTGGCGGACTACCTTGTAAAATGCCTCTGGCGACGGTATGATTGTGCCCATGTCCCGTCACCAGTATCTTCTGGCGACTTCCATCCTGTCGGCCGACTTCACGCGCCTGGGCGCTGACATTGCCGAAGCCGAAGCGGGCGGAGCGGATTGGATCCACATCGACGTCATGGATGGGCACTTTGCCCCCAACCTCTCGATGGGTCCTGCGATCGTCTCGGCCTGCCGGAGAGCGACGCGCCTGCCCCTCGACGTCCACCTGATGGTCGAATCGCCCGACCGCCTGATCCCAGCCTTCGCCGAGGCAGGGGCGACCCATCTGACGGTGCATATCGAGGCCTGCCCGCACATCTATCGTGTCCTGCAGTCGCTTCGAGGGATGGGGGTCAAAGCCGGCGTATCCCTCAACCCAGGGACGCCCGCCGAGGCGCTTGTCGAAGTCCTGCCGCTGAGTGACTTGATCCTGGTGATGACGGTCAATCCGGGCTTCTCTGGGCAGGAGTTCATCGAGTCGATGCTGCCCAAGATTGCCAGCATCGACCGTTGGCGCCAGGAGGGCCGCTATAAGGGGTATATCGAGGTCGATGGGGGGATGACGGCGGAGACGGCCCCTCGCGCCGCCGAAGCGGGCGCTGATGTGTTCGTTGCCGCCAAGGCAGTCTTCGGCCACCCCCAAGGGATCGGGGCCGGGCTACGTGAACTGCGCGCAGCCCTGAAACGGTAGACAAAGACCTCGGCCGCCATGGAGGCGGCCGAGAGGCAGTGGGACCAAGGAGCGGGTCGAAGCGAGCGCGTCACGTCCGGGCCAGGCGCTTGATGCACTTGGCGCACAACGTCTTCCGAACCCGGCGGCCGCCTTCGAGAACGGTCACGCGCTGAAGGTTGGGGCGGAAGGTCCGCTGGGTGGCTCGCATCGAGAAACTACGATTGTGACCGAAGGTCGTTGTCTTGCCGCAATTCGCGCACTTTGCCATCGAGTACGGTTCCTTTCCTGCCAGATGAGGGCTGATCCAAAGGGGTTCTATCATACCACACGTGTCGCGCTTCATCAATGCACCTGACCCGGATACGAGGCTTCCTGAGATGACTGGTGGAAACAACTCTCTTGGCCGGATCTTGATCTCCCCCAGGGCGATCGCCACGATCGCCGCCCAAGCCGCGCTCAGTTCGTACGGCGTGGCCGGTATGGCTTCTCGCAACGTGATCATCGGGATCGCTCATGCCCTGGCCCGAGATCCACGGCACGGCGTCGTGGTCCGAAGCGACGGCGAGAACATCTTCATCGACCTGCACATCATCGTTGAGTACGGCACCCGTGTCTCGTCCGTAGCGGCCAGCGTAACGAACACCGTCCACTATCAACTCGAGCGGGCCCTCGGCATCCCGGTCGCCGCGGTCAACGTCAACGTCCACGACCTGCGCGTCAGTGACGCTGACTAGCCAGCGGAAGGGCAACAGGATGATCCCAGAAGGGCCCAGCGCCCAGACGGAAGCTCGCAGACGGTTGGCGGAACGCTATCGGGTCGTGGACGGCGCGATGCTCCGCCGTCTGACCGAGGCTGGTCTGCTCTGGCTGCGCACTAACCAACAGATTGTCAACGCGCTCAACGTGTTCCCCGTTCCGGACGGCGATACCGGCACCAACATGGTCCTGACCATGCAATCCGCGTGGGCAGAAGTGGCCAATCTGGGAGAGCGCTCCGTCGGAAAGCTCTGCCACGCCCTCGCCCATGGTGCTTTGATGGGCGCACGCGGCAACTCCGGAGTGATCCTTTCGCAGCTCTGGCGAGGCTTCGCCAGGACCCTGGGCAATACGCCGACGATGGACGCAGCCGTCATGGTCCGGGCCCTGGCCGAGGCGCGGGATACCGCCTACAAAGGCGTCGTGCGCCCGGTCGAGGGGACGATCCTGACGGTCTCCAAGGACGTGGCCAGGGCCGGCGAGGAGGCCCTGAAGAATGGCGCGACCTCGGCGCTGGACATCTTGGAGTCCATCGTCGAAGCCGCGGCCGCATCGGTGGAGAACACGCCCGAGCTCCTGCCTGTGCTCAAAGAGGCCGGCGTGGTCGATTCCGGAGGAAAGGGACTGCATCTCCTCCTCGAAGGGATGCTGCGCGAAGCGTATGGGCTGCCACTCGACCAGCCCCTGGCGGCCGTCCAGCCTCTAAGCGCTCTTTCGTTGGAGAACGCGGCCGAGAAGATCGAGGCGGGGCAGGACTGGGAGGTCGTCGTCGACTTTCGACCGAGCGCTCCTCTCGACGTCGTGGCGTTCTATGGGCGGCTCGAGCAGATGGGGACGTCCATCCAGGTCGGCGAAGGCGATGGCATGTACCGGATGCATATCCACGTGGCTGACAGAACCCAGTACGAGCCTATCGAGTACGTCAAGGACCTGGGGACAATCACCAACATCGCCATCGAGAACCTGATGGTCCAGATGGCGAACCACGCTTCGGCTCAGGACCTAAAAAGCCTTCGCCTGGCGACCGTCGAGCCGGGCCAGATCGCGGCCGTGGCTGTCGCCCCGGCGATGGGAATCGCCCGGGTATTCGCCAGCCTGGGCGTGGCCATGATTGTCGAGGGGGGACAGACGATGAACCCCAGCACGGAGGAGATCCTGAGCGCCTTCGAGAACCTGCCGACCGACAGGATCGTCGTCTTGCCCAACAACAAGAACGTCCTGATGTCTGCCCGCCAGGCTGTTGACCTGACGGTCAAGCAGGTTGCCGTCGTTCCGTCGAAGTCGGTACCTCAAGGCATCGCGGCAATGCTGGCGCTTGCCCCTGACGGCGATTTTGGAGCGACGGTTCAGGCCATGACGGAAGCCATGTCGGGCGTGGTCACCGGTGAGGTGACCGTGGCCACCCGCTCGGTAGACATCGATGGCGTCCACGTTCAGGAGGGGCAGGCCATCGGTCTTCTCGATGGCAAGCTGGCGGCGGCCGGAGAGAGTCCGGAGTCGGTCACGATCACGCTGCTGGAGAAGGCTGCGGCCCAAGAGGCGGAGTTGATCACCCTGTACTACGGCGCCGACATGCCCGTCAAGCAGGCAAACCAGCTGGCGGATCGAATCCGCGAACGTTGTCCAAAGCAAGAGGTGGAATTGATCGAAGGCGGACAGCCACACTACCAATTGATCTTCTCCATCGAGTAGCCATGGCGACGGTGTCGATCGTCACAGATGGCATGGCCCGCCTCACCAGGCCCGGTCTACTGAACGGCCATCCGGTCATTGTTGCCCCCACGGTGATCCGGGTCGGGGCCAGGGTCATCGAAGACGACGCCGAGGTCGATCTCGAGCAGGTCTTCGGCCTGGGTGGAGAAGTCCATCCCCCGCCGATCATGTTGCCCCCGAGTGTGGATGCCTTGGCGAGGATCTATGCCCGGCTGCAAAGCCAATCCGAACATATCCTCTCAATCCACGCATCCTCGCACCTGACCGATACGGCTGCCAACGCCCGTCTTGCCAGCCAGCAGTTCCTTGGTCGATGTGACATCCAGGTGATCGACTCGCTGTCGATGTCGGTGGGGCTGGGCCTGCTCGTCCAGGCTGCGGCGGAGGCGGTCTCCAGCGGGGCCACCTTCGATGAGGTCGTCAGAATCGTGCGAGGCATGATCACCCGCCTGTACATGGTCTTCTTCCTGGAGGAGCTTGACTACCTCGAACGCCTCGGCCGCATCAGCCGGTCGCAAGCTGTCCTGGGGAATATGCTGGGGATCATCCCCTTCCTGACTCTGGAGGAGGGAGATGTCATCCCGATGGAGAAGGTCCGTTCGCGTCCCAGGGCAATCGAGAAGCTCGTGGAGTTCGTGTCGGAGTTCTCAAACATCGAACACCTGGCCATCCTCCAGAGTGGAAGGAATCCGACAGAGGAGAGCCGCCTGATTCTCGAGCGGCTGCAACCGATTCATCCCCAAACCCCGATGACCATCAATAGCTACGGCGTCTCGGTGGCCACCTGCATCGGTCCGAACAGTCTCGGGATTGTGGTGCTGGAATCGGGGGAAGAGGTAATCTGAGGCATCCATGCCATCGACTGCGATTGTTACGGATAGCACCTCCGATGTACCGCCTGAAGAAGCCAAGGCGCTGTCGATTGAGGTCGTGCCCGTCCTGGTCACTCTCGAGGGTCGCTCGTACGTGGACGGGCTGGAGTTGTCGCGGACGGACTTCTATCGCCGGCTCCCCAGGACGAAGGCACCAGCCACGACGGCTGCTCCCTCGCCCCGTGCTTTCGAGGCGGTCTACGAGAAGGTCCTGTCGCAGGGAGCGGAGAGGGTGCTCTCCATCCATCCCTCCGAGAAGCTCAGCAGCCTCGTCAACATCGCCCGCCAGGCGGCGACCTCCTTTGGCGACAGAGTCCAGGTGTTTGACAGCTGGTACGTCTCCCTTGCAGCTGGCTTCCAGGCCATGCAGGCCGGGGCCGCTGCGCTTGCCGGTGAGACATTCGAGACGATCGTCGAGGTCGCGCAGAAAGCCCGGGACCGTGCGCGGGTCGCGGCCATGATCGACACCCTGGAGTACATTCGACGAAGCGGCCGGGTGAGCTGGCTCCGCGCCGGCCTGGGCGACTTGCTGCGGGTGAAGCTCCTTATCCGCGTCGCCGACGGGATGGTCCAGCGCATCGGACAGGCGCGCACGAAAGCCAGGGCCCTCGAGCAGTTGAGATCGATCGCCGAAGCCTGGGGGCCTTTGGACAGGCTTGCCATCCTGCACTCGGCGGTGCCTGCAGAGGCCGCGGAATTCGCCCAGCGATTGCGAGACCTGTACAGTCAGTCGCCCCTGATTGTGGATGTCACCACGGCCATTGGGACACATGTCGGTCCCGGCTCTATCGGCCTGGCGGCGTTGTCCCGCTGACCGAGAGGCCGCGTTCTGCTGTCCAGGCCGCTTGGCCGTGAAACGAGAGACCACCGGATGAATCCTGCCGTTGAGAAGCTGGTCAAGTACCTCCGCCTGGAAGCAGACCGTGGCTACGACAACCGCGCCGTCGTCGGCGGCCTTCAGTGCATGTTGGAACCTTGGGAGGCGGAAGCCCGCGCCGCCGCGGTTCCGGAGGCACTGATCGAGGTCGTCGTCTCCAGGCTCAGAGACTACCCCCGCCTGAGCCCGACTTCCAGGAAAGACGCCCTGCGGGGGATGTGGAGCCGCATGCGGGCGGACTTCCCCGAAGTCGTGCGGCGCGATCAGCCTCCGGCCACAGCGCAGGGGTCCCTGCCCTCGGAACGCGAACCGGTTGCCACCGCGGAGGCCCGCCCCGCTCCGGTGCCTCGAGAGCCCAAGCGCGCCGTGCCTGAGCCTGCGCCGTCCCCGGCAGTGGATGCTCTGCCCCAGGCCCAGGCGGCTTCCCTGCCCGAACAGCCTTCGGCGGCCGCCGAACCCGAGCTCCTGGCAACCCCGGAACCGGGACCTGCACAGGCCGTCACACCTCCCCAGGCCGAGACCCCGACTGAGGTGGAAGCCCCGCCTGCCCTTCCCCCAACCGCTGTTCCGGAGGTCGAACTCCCCACCCCATTGGAGACGGAGACCGCCGAGGAAGTGGCCTCCGAACTGGAGTTGGAGGAGGTGCCCGAGGAAGCAACCGTGGTTCCCGCCGCGCCCGCCCCCACGGCGGAGCCGCCCAGAAAAGCACCGATTCCCCAGGGACCTCCGCCTGGCCTGGACGCGCCGCTGACTGCTGTTCAGGGCATCGGACCCAAGTCTGCCAAGACGCTCGGCCACCTCGGCCTTGAGACACTGGGCGATCTGCTCTGGCATCTTCCCCGCCGCTACGATGACTACTCCCAGCTGAAGACCATCAACCGCCTCTGGTACGGCGAGGAGGTCACGGTCATCGGCACGGTGGACGAGATCCAGGTGCGCCCAACCCGGAGCGGCAAGATGAGGTTGGTCGAGGCCGTCGTGAGCGACGGCACCGGCGCTCTACGGGTGACGTGGTTCAACCAACCCTGGATCGCTGAAAGGCTGCGCCCCTCGCGGCCCGTCGTCCTCTCAGGCAAGGTCGAACAGTACCTGGGCCGCCTTACGATGAACAGCCCCGAGTGGGAGCCGCTGGAGCGCCAGCAACTCCACACGAATCGGATCGTCCCTGTGTACCCCCTGACCGCCGGCGTGACGGCCAAGTGGCTTCGCAGGGTCATCAGCTCGGTCGTCGCGCGTCTCGCCCCCCGCCTGCCGGACCCTATTCCGCCCTCCATTCTGGCTTCGGCCGAGCTGATGCCGCGTGGCGCGGCGCTGCAACAGGTCCACTTCCCGGATAGCTGGGAGCAGCTGCGCCAGGCACAGCACCGGCTGGCCTTCGACGAGATGTTCCTTCTCCAGCTGGGTGTGATGCGCCAGAAGCGGGACTGGAGCGGCCTCCAGACTTCCCCCTTCACCGTCGACGACGGTTGGATCGAGCGCTTCCAAGCCAGTCTGCCGTACAAGCTGACGGCAGCCCAGCAGGACTCCCTGAAGGAAGTCCGCCAGGACCTGGCAGCGACGCGCCCGATGAACCGTCTCCTCCAGGGCGACGTCGGCTCGGGGAAGACTGTCATCGCCGCGGCCGCCATTGCCATTGTCGTGGCGAACGGGGCGCAGGCGGCCATGATGGCCCCCACCAGCATCCTGGCCGACCAGCATCTCCGCACCTTGCAGGCGCTCCTCCTCCCCGTGGGAATCCGCTCTGAGGCCCTACGCCTCTTGATCGGCGCTACACCCGAAACCGAGAAGGAAGAGATACGGCGCGGCCTCGCCGACGGCACGATCCAGGTGGTGGTGGGGACGCACGCGCTGCTGGAAGACCCGGTGGGCTTCGCCCGCCTTGGGCTGGCAATCGTGGATGAGCAGCACCGCTTCGGGGTGGAGCAGCGGGCGACCCTCAGGGCCAAGGGGACCAACCCACACTTGTTGGTCATGACCGCTACGCCCATCCCCCGGTCGCTGGCCCTTACCCTCTATGGTGACCTCGACCTGAGCGTCATGGATGAGATGCCTGCCGGCCGACAGCCGATTGAGACCCGTGTGCTTCGCCCGGCAGAGCGCGCTCGGGCCTATGCCTTCGTCCGCAGTCAGATCGAGGCCGGACATCAGGCCTTCATCATCTACCCGCTGGTCGAGGGGTCGGAGAAGGTCGAAGCCAAGGCAGCCGTTGACGAACACGATCGGCTCCAGCAGGAGGTCTTCCCCGGACTGCGCCTGGGGCTCCTGCACGGACGGATGAAGCCCGACGAGAAAGACTCGGCCATGGCCCAGTTCCGCGCCGGTGAGTGCCAGGTCCTCGTCTCGACGTCCGTTGTCGAGATCGGCCTTGACATCCCCAACGCCACGGTCACGCTGATCGAAGGCGCGAATCGTTTTGGCCTCTCCCAGCTCCATCAGTTCCGGGGCCGCGTCGGCCGGGCTGGCTACCAGTCCTACTGCCTGCTGATCCCCGATACGGAGGACGAGGCAGAGAACCAGCGTCTCAAGGCCATGGAGACGACCAACGACGGCTTCAGACTGGCCGAGCTTGACTTGGAGCAGCGCGGCCCTGGCGACTTCCTCGGAACCCGACAGTCTGGCTTCGCGGAGCTCCGCATGGCGAACCTGACCGACGTTCGGCTGATCGAGAAGGCGCGCCGCGAGGCCCTGCGTCTCTTCGAGGCGGATCCCGACATGAGCCTCCCCCATCACCAGCCGCTGGCGCAAGAGATGGCCCGCTTCTGGTCCAGCAAGAAGGGAGAGATGAGCTGATGGTCCGAGCCGTGTTCCCCGGCACCTTCGATCCTATCCACTGCGGCCACATTGACATCGCCCGCCGCGCCCGGAACCTCTTTGACGAGCTGATCGTGGCCGTCTACGACCGCCCGATCAAGACCCTGCTGTTCTCCCCCGAGGAGCGTATCGCTCTGGTCCAGGCGGCGTTCGCTGAGGACTCGATCCGGGTCCTGGGTTACAGCGGATTGACGGTGGACTTCTGCCGTCAGGTGGACGCCCAGGTGATTGTCCGGGGTCTGAGGGTGTTCTCGGACTTCGAGCACGAGTTCCGCATGGCGTTGGCGAACCACCGGCTCGCTCCCGGTGTCGAGGTGGTGGCTCTCATCACGAACGAGGAGCACAGCTTCCTCTCCGGGACGACCGTGCGAGAGATCGCCTCGTTGGGCGGGGATGTGAGCAGCCTAGTGCCCCCACACGTAGCTGAGGCCCTTAAACGGCGCTTCCTGGAGCTCGGTGATGAAGGATCGACCGTTGTTCCAATGACGTCCTTGCGCGACTAAAGAGAATGACGAGAATTACAGTCATTGGCGACCGTCAACCGGGCTCACTTGTGGGCCAAAGCGACGCCCGCCGGGCCGCCGCCGGTGGCCCGGCAGAAGGGTGCAACGATCCGAGCCGAGGGCAGTTGACCCGAGAAACGGTTCGGTGTACCCTTTGGCCCGGACCTTGCAACGAACCCCGCGATCGGTTCTCCCGGTGAGGTGGACCGGAGGCAATCCATGGACATACTGCACTTGGTAGATCGCCTGGAGGAACTCTTCAACCGGAGCCGACCCATCCCCCTGACCCACAACGTCATCGTGGATGAGGATCGGTTTCTGGAGATCATCGACCAGATGCGGATCTCGATCCCGGAAGAGGTCAAGAAGGCCCAGCAGGTGGCCGCCCAGCGCGATCGCATCCTGGCGCAGGCTCAGGAAGAGGCAGCCCGCACCATCGCCCTGGCCAAGCAGAAGGGCGAAGAGGTCGTGGCCCGAGACGCCATCGTCCAGGCCGCCCAGGCCCGCTCCGAGCAGATCCTGGCCCAGGCGCGCAGCGAGGCCGAGGTCACTCGTCGGGATGGCGATGATTACGTGATTGAGACGCTCAGGGGGCTGGAGGCCGAAATCACCCGCCTACAGAACCAGGCTCGGAATGGCATCGCCAAGTTGGCGGCCGACCGTCAGAAGTCGCTCGAATTCAGTGGCAAGGCAGGCGTCACCGAAGACTAGCTTCGAAGGCGACCTGAAACGCCACGCCTCCAGGCCAGAGCTCAGGCCCAGGAGGCGTTTTCTTTCCTGGACCCTT
>CAZEMA010000024.1:1934-27776 GCA_964513155.1 uncultured Anaerolineaceae bacterium | reverse complement strand
TGAGACGCTCGGCTAGGGTCATACGGTTCGCATCGGCCACGGTTCCCTCTCGGTAGCGTTATCATTTGAGGGAACGGTATACCGCCAGTAGCATTTTAGGTGAGGGAACGCGATGTCTTGACAGCCAATACCTTTTAGTATAGTCTTCATAGACGAACGGTTGGTGTATCAACTACTCCGCCTTTCGTCCTGAATTCCCTTCCAGCATGTCCAGTGAAATCGCGTTCTGCGAGACCTTGAGGAAGACCATTGCCTGCCTCGACTACGGTGACCGGCGGCTTCTAAATCAGTTTAGCTTGACCGCGCCTCGCTATTACGCCTTGAAGCGCATCTACGAAAACCCGGGGGTTTCTCTAACGACCTTGAGCGCGTTGATGCTCATCGACAAGAGCAGCACGACCCGCTTGATCAGAAGCATAGAAGAGGAGGGGTTGGTTCGACGGCTCCGAAGCGAATCAGATGGCCGAACCTATTGTCTCTACCTGAGCGAAATGGGCAAGAAGCTCTTTCAGAGCGCCTCGGCGGCGCACGATCGATATGCCCAGGATCGCTTTTCGGACCTCGACATTGATGTCGAAGCACTTGTCAACCACTTGGAGGCTGTAATCCACTCGCTGGAACGAGAGGCGAAGCGAGAGGAACTAAGGAGGTGAGAACAGCAACAGCACAAAGCGCCGATTCGCAGCACAAATGCCAGATCCGGCCAAAACCAGAGGCCGCATCGTGATACCGGCACGGCTTTTGGGAATATCAGCTAAGGAGCAGGGAGAGATGAAGACAAGAATCTGGAGTTTGATCCTCATATCCGCGCTCGTGATCCTTCCGCTGTCGGCTTGTGCCCCGGCCGCGACGGCGGAGCCTACTGCTGAAGTTGTAGCACCGCCCACAGCGGTTCCTCAACCGACGACTCCGCCAGTGGTGGAACCTGAGGCCACCTTGAGAATATGGGCCGACGACACTCGCGCGCCGATTCTGCTCGGACTCGCAGATCAGTTCCTCGCTGACTACAACGTGGAGCTCGTTGTCGAAGACCTGGGCGTAGTCCAAGACATCCGCGCCCAGGTGATCATCGCGGTGCCAGCCGGCGAAGGCCCCGACATCTACATCGGCGTCCACGACTGGCTGGGGGCGCTCGTCGAGAGTGGCCTGGCTGCCCCCATCGACATTGGTGAGGCGCGCGACCTGTTTGTCCCCTCGACTCTGGATGCTTTCACCTACACCGACGGCCAGCTCTACGGTGTGCCCTACGCCACCGAAAACCTGGGGTTCTTCTACAATACCGAGCTGGTCCCTGAACCGCCGACCACCTGGGACGAGGTGCTGGAGATCGGCCGCGCCCTGAAGGCGGAAGGTCTAGTTCAGTATGCAATCGCCATCGCCGGCGACCCGGGTTACAACTCCTTGCCGATCCAGACTGCCTTTGGCGGCTATGTCTTTGGCCGGGATGAGAGCGGCGCCTTGAATCCTGACGACATCGGTCTTGCCAGCGAGGGCGAGATCGCCGCTGTCACCTGGATGAGAGATGCCGTTGTAGAAGGCCTCATGCCCGAGACCACCGACTACGACACCAGTCACGCCTTGTTTGAGACTGGCCAGATCCCGTTCTTGATGGCCGGCCCCTGGGCGCTGGATCGCATCCGCGCCTCCGGTGTGCCCTATGCCGTGGCGCCCTTCTTCCCCGACGACGGCGCCCCCTTCCTCGGGGTGCAGGGCTTCCTGGTCAACCCCTACAGCGAGAATGTCCTGCTGGCGCAGGCGTTCTTGACCGAGTACATCGCCACCGAAGAAGTGATGCAGCTGTTCTACGAAACCGGGAACCGTCCATCTGCGTTCGAGTCTGTCCTGGCAACCACGGATGATCCTGACTTGGCAGCGATGGGACTGGCTGGTGTGAACGCCATCCCGATGCCGAACATCCCCGAGATGGGTTCAGTGTGGGGTGCATGGAACGCCGGCATCACCATCGCCATCACCGGCCAGGAGACGCCTGAGCAAGCCATGATGGACGCGACTCAGCAGATCCGCGACTTGATCGTTGGGGCGCTGGCCGGCATGGTCAACCTGCCCGGCAGCTACCAGGATCAGGCTGGATGCGGCGCCGCTTGGGACCCGGCATGCGAGGCGACCGCCATGACACTGGGTGACGATGGGCTCTACCGAATCACCATCCAAATGCCCGCCGGCGACTGGGAGTTCAAAGTCGCCTTGGACGGCAGCTGGGACGTGAACTACGGTTCGGATGGAGCTCTCAACGGACCCAACTACGCCATCAGCGTGGCCGCTGCTGGCCCGGTCACCTTCGTCTACGATCCCGCAACGCACATGGTAACAACAGAATAGTCAGCTTGTCTGCAGTGAAGGCCGAGGTTTCCTCGGCCTTCACTCCATTCCTTGCTCGCTGCACGAATGCCCGGAGGTGAGCACATGGCTGTCCGTGCCTCCCAGAAGGTCCTCAAGACAAGCGCAACCTTACCGATGCCGGTTCTGCCTCGGCTAGTGCGTTTGGCGCTTCTGATCGCATTGGACGCCTCTGTAGTTTGGTTTCTCAACAGATTGACCTCCTTGGGTTACCTTCCATTAGCAGCTGCAATCTTCATTATTCTGGCTTTTGTAAACATCGTGCTTCTGCGCCGGGAGGCATACCCCGTCCGGTGGATGGTCGTTGGGCTGGTGTTCATGGCGCTGTTCACGATCTACCCGATCATCTTCACGGTCTGGGTCTCCTTTACGAACTACGGAGAGGGCCATCTCGTCACAAGGGAGCAGGCCCTGGACCAGATTCTGAGACAGCTGTATCTCCCGGAAGCAGGGGTGGCATACACCTGGACCGCCTTTAGGTCTCCGGAAGGTGATTACGCGCTCTGGCTTAAGGATGCGGAAGGGAATGGATACCTGGCCAAGCCGGGTGAACCGCTTACTCAACCCCAGCCCGGCGAGATGGGCATCGGGGAGCTCGATGCCAACGGTATCCCTGTGACGATCGAAGGCTATCAGAGATTGAATGCCATCGTGGCCGCTACAGATCAAAACCTTACAGAAATCCTGTTTGGCGAGGAAGGAAGGACCATCCAGGTTCGATCCCCATCGGAAGCAGCGGAGCTATTGCCGCTATACGTTTATGATTCCGAGCGGGACGCGGTGATCAACCAGGAGACGGGGGTCCTATTTCAGAACATGCGGGGCACGTTTACATCGCCAGATGGGACTGTGCTTCGACCGGGTTTCGTTCAGTCAGTCCAGGTCGCCAATTTCAGGCAGTTCTTCACCAGCCCCGCCCTGCGCGGCCCGTTGGTCCGGATCCTCGCCTGGAACTTCGGCTTCGCCTTCTTCAGTCTGCTGTTGAATTTCTCTCTGGGGCTAGCCATTGCCATCCTGTTCAATGATCGGCTCTTCCCTTTCAAGAAGCTCATCCGCTCCCTCTTGATCGTTCCCTATACTGTCCCTGCGCTGATCACCATTCTGATTTGGCGCGGCATGCTGTATCCCCCACTCGGCGTGGTCTCCCGCGCCCTCGAAGCATTGTTGGGGTGGGCTCCGCCCTGGTTCACCAACGAGTGGTGGGCCAAGATTGCCATTCTGATCGTCAACCTCTGGCTGAGCTATCCTTACTTCATGCTGATTTGCAGCGGGGCGCTGCAATCCATCTCCGAAGACTACTACGATGCAGCCCGGGTGGATGGCGCCAGCCCCGGACAGCAGTTCCGGAACATTACTCTGCCCCTTCTGCTGGTTGCCGTCGGCCCGTTGTTGGTTGCCTCGTTCACCTTCAACTTCAACAACTTCAACTTGATCTACATCTTCAACGCGGGCGGCCCGCCTATGTCTGGCACGCCCACGCCGGCGGGGCACACAGACATCTTGATCAGCTACGTGTACAACCTGGCGTTCGCTGCCAGTCGCGGTGTTAACTACGGGTTTGCCTCCGCCATCACCATCGTGATCTTCTTCATCGTGGGGGCGATCACGCTCTTCCAGTTCCGTTACACCCGCATGTGGGAGGAGGTCAGTGAGAATGTCTAGTCTGGCTTCCATTCAGCGGCTCCGCACTTCTGCCAAGGCGCAGCGCCGTTTCAGCATCGGCATACGCCTGGTGATCGCGGCGATCCTGATCGTCTTCTCGGTCTTCCCGATTCTGTGGATGATCTCCGCCTCCCTCAATCCCACCGGCACTCTGGCCACCCAAACCCTGATCCCAAGGAACGCAGGGGCGGGGAACTACCGTGAACTGCTGGCCTCGGTGGAATTCCCTTTCTGGAGGTGGCTCGGGAATTCGGTCAAAATCGCCTCGATCACGTCTGTGCTTTCACTGGCCATCACTACGATCGCGGCCTACGCGTTCTCGCGCTTTCGCTTCCGCGGGCGCGTGACGATGCTTAAAGGCATCTTGCTGATCAATGTATTCCCCGGCCTCCTGGCGCTTGTCGCCACGTTCCTGATGATATCTCAGATCGGCGATATCTTCCCCTCCATAGGCTTGAACACCCACACGAGCCTGATCCTGGTGTACTTGGGGGGCGCCATGGGCGTCAACATCTGGCTGATGAAGGGTTTTCTCGATACTATCCCGCGCGATATAGACGAGTCGGCCATGGTGGAAGGGGCTACCAACTGGCAGATCTTCACCCGGCTGATCATACCGTTACTGCGCCCGATCTTGGTCGTCATTGCTATCCTCAACTACATCACCACCTATGGAGAGTTCGTCCTGGCGCGGGTGCTGCTCAAGAGCACCGAGCAATACACCCTGATGGTCGGCCTACAGAGGTTCGCGGGCGCGCAATTCGGGCAAAGGTGGGGGGTATTTGCGGCCGGCGCGTTGATCGGCGCGCTGCCGATCATGATCATCTACTTCGCCCTGCAAGACCAGATTGTGGGAGGCTTGACGACAGGCGCGGTGAAAGGGTAGTCCGTCCAACGAAGAGGCAATACGCAGCAACATCGTCACCCGGGTCTCTTCGCTGCGCTCTCACCTCTGCTCCCCTCGCTCACTCTTCCGGCAAACAATCCGCCAGGGAGGATCACCCTTTTCCAGAAAGGGGATTCTGATGAGGCTCAGATAAGTGGGTCTGAGCCAGTACAAGTGCTGCGCCGAACTGCACTGCGACTCTGAACCTCCTCCGCGCACTGACTCTTGCCTTCGATGCCCGAGCTTTCGTCCTAAGCTGAGCCTATCACCTATTCTGGCGACCCGTTTTCACTGGGACAAGACACGTCCGAAGTCGGCCCCGCGAGACGCGTCGATCCATTGGGGTAATATGCACGGATCGCGGTTCTCCCATCAGGCTGCTGATCCATTGCGGCGGGTACTTGCACTCGCGATCAGAGCTGGCAAGGCTGTAGACCAGCGGCGCCAGCCACGGGGAGGTCCGCCGGGCCATGACCCGAGCCGAAGGGGCGATGGCCCGCCAGTGGCTCATCCGAGAGTTGAGCGGGACGGACCGGATGCACACCCAGCTCCAGGTTCTCGAGGTTGGAACGTTATCGCTGGTCGGACTGCCAGGCGAACCGTTCACCCGTATCGTCCTCGACATCAAAGCTAGGAGCGGCCGTCCGCACATAGCCGTGGTCAGCTACTGTGGTGATGAGGCGGGGTACTTCCCGGACCGGCAGGCTTTCGCCGAGGGAACGTACGAGGCCTTCATAACGCCCTACCGCGACGACGTCAGTGACCTTCTGTTGGACCGGGCACTCAGGCTCTTGCAGGGCGCCTGAAAGCCATTTGTCGATTCCCCCATCGCCCATTTCCTCGCCCGTTTGCCACTCGCTGCCTCGCATGCACCCGCTCGTTCGGGGTTATGACTAGCCCGCGTCTGGAACCCCGACCGCAGCACCAGCCAACCTCGCTCCGGGCCGGCGCCACTGAGGGCTCGGGACGCCCATCCGGAACGATCTCGCACGAGACTCATCGCCGCGCCCCTCATGCCCATCGGTTTCGGGTCAGACGTTGCCCTCGGAGCAGCAAACGGAGCAGCCCCGCATGCCAGACCGGACGATTCCGAGGATGAATCATTCCTCCTGACGAAGAACCCTTGACAAATCCTAATAGCGGCTTTATCAATTAGGCGCCTTAATCAATTGGAGTAGTTAAGTATGGAATCGTCCACCCAACTGACGGCTACTCTCCAGGAACTTGCCGCGTTCTTCATGCGCGGCTCCACGCGCCATCTCCTCCTCTATGCCAAAGAGAGCGGACTCTCAATGTCCCAGATTGGCGCCATGCTGCACATTCATCGCAAAGGCGTCAGCGGGGTCTCGGGTATCGGCGACGATCTGGGCGTGACCCACCCGGCTGCCAGTCAGATGCTGGAGCGCCTGGTGCTTCAAGGATTGGTCGTCCGCTCCGAGGACCCGCATGACCGGCGCGTCAAGCAGATTGTCCTGACCGAAGAGGGTCGTCGGAGGTTGCAGGAGAGCATTCAGGCTCGTCAGGGCTGGCTGGATGCTCTAGCCAATCTCCTGTCCCCCGAGGAACAGGACCGGGTCACCGCGGCGTTGAGGATCCTCATTGAGAGGGCCAACCAGCTCGAGAATGACGCCATGCAAGAGCGTGACTGATGAGCCCATCGGAAAGGGTCTGCTCTTCGCCTGCCAATCGAGCAGCCTTGTCGGCGCTGCCGGGAGCTCACGCAATCCTCTCCTCTGACGCGGACAGCGGAAGCAGATGCACAAGGTCAATGCAGAGAGCCCGACAGTCATCACTGTATGAGGATCAGACACGGATATGCTGCGCCTAGTCAAACACCTCCGACCATTCATTCTCTTGATCCTGCTGGCGGTCATCCTGCTCTTCATCCAGGCGAACTGCGACCTGGCGCTGCCCGACTACATGTCCAGAATCGTCAACGTCGGCATACAGCAGGGCGGCGTGGAAAACGCGGTGCCCATCGCCATCCGCCAAAGCGAGATGACCAGGCTTCTAATCTTCATGAGCGAGGACGAGAAGGCACAGGTGCTCGACCTGTACACCTTGGTGGATCAGAGATCGCCTGACTACGACACATATGTCCAGGATTACCCCGTGCTGGCCACTGAGCCCGTCTATGTCCTGCAGGGCGACCTCGATCAGGCGGTTGTCGACCGACTCAATCCTGTTATGGGCAAGGCGCTCCTGACCGTCGCCGGCATTGAGCAGCTGTTGGCCAACCCGTCCCAGGCAGCGGCGATGGCCTCTCAGTTGGGATTTGATCTCTCCAGGATCCCGGCGGGGATGGACGTCTTCACGATGCTGGCCAACATACCGGCGTCACAGCGTACCCGGCTGACGGACACGGTCGATCAGCGGTTCGCCGCCATGGGCGACCGTCTGATCCTGCAGGCGGCGGTGGCCCCGGTCAAGGCCGAGTACGCGGCACTGGGCATGGACACGGGCAGGCTCCAGATCGACTACATGCTCCAGACCGGCATCCGCATGTTGCTGATCTCGCTGCTCTCTGGGTCGTGTTCTGTGGCGGTGGGCTTCCTGGCCGCCCGGACCGCCGCCGGCTTGGCGCGTGACCTGCGCCGGCTGGTCTTCCGCAAGGTCGAGAGCTTCTCCAGCACCGAGTTTGACCGCTTCTCGACCGCCTCGCTCATCACCCGCTCCACCAACGACATCACCCAGATCCAGATGGTCGTGATCATGATGGTGCGCATGGTCTTCTACGCCCCCATCATCGGCGTCGGCGGCGTGATCCGGGCAATGAGCAAAGACGTGTCCATGTGGTGGATCATCGCCGTGGCCGTCGCAACGCTGGTCGTCCTGATCGTCGTCGTATATCAAATCGCGGTGCCGAAGTTCAGAATCATGCAGAGCCTGATCGACCGGCTCAACCTTGTGACCCGGGAGAACCTATCCGGGATGATGGTCATCCGAGCCTTCAACCGGCAGGACTTTGAGGAGGAGCGTTTCGACCGGGCCAACCTCGACCTGACGCGCACCAGCTTGTTCGTCAACCGTGTCATGGTCATCCTCATGCCGTTGATGATGCTGATCATGAACGGGCTGGCGATGCTGATCATCTGGGTCGGATCGCACCAGGTTGCGCAGTCCAGCATGCAGGTCGGCGACATGATGGCCTTCATGCAGTATGCCATGCAGATCGTCTTCTCCTTCCTGATGCTGTCGATGATGTTCATCATCCTGCCGCGGGCCGATGTGTCCGCCAACCGCGTCGCCGACGTCGTGGAGACCGAGGTCGCCATCCGCGATCCGGAGGTCCCCCAGCGCTTCCCCGAGCCCTTCGCCGGAGCAGTTGAGTTCCGCAACGTCTCATTCCGCTATCCCGGGGCGGAGGAGGACGTGCTGCACGATATCAGCTTCACCGCCCAGCCGGGCCAGACGACGGCGATCATTGGCACCACCGGCTCGGGCAAGTCGACGATCGTCAGCCTGATCCCGCGCTTCTATGAGGTGAGTGCCGGGGCGATCTTCCTGGACGGCGTCGATATCCGCAACGTAACGCAGCACAATCTGCGGGACAAGATCGGCTACATCCCGCAGCGCAGCGTCCTGTTCTCCGGGACGATCGAGAGCAACCTGCGCTATGCCGATGAGGACGCCAGCTCGGAGATGCTCACAACCTCGGCCGATATCGCCCAGGCTACCGAGTTCATCACCGCCTCGCCCGAAGGCATGGCCACTGAGATCGCCCAGGGTGGGGCCAATGTGTCCGGCGGACAGAAGCAGCGTTTGGCCATCGCCCGCGCGCTGGTCAAACGGCCGCCGATCTACATCTTCGACGACAGCTTCTCGTCGCTCGACTTCAAGACCGATGCCGCCCTGCGCCGTGCCCTCAAGGCCGGCACCGCCTCCAGCACGGTCCTGATCGTCACGCAGCGCATCTCGACCATCAAGAACGCTGAGCAGATCATCGTGCTCGACGAGGGGCGGATCGTCGGCAAGGGACCTCATCAGGAACTTATGCGGGATTGCGAACCCTACCGGGACATCGCCCTGTCCCAACTGAGCGAGGAGGAGCTGCGATGAACCAGCCCGAGCGCAGAACCTCCGATCGGCTCCTTCCCTTTGGCCCCCAGCCCGGCGGACGGCGCCGCGGCCCATTTGGGGGCCATGGCCCGATGGCGATGATGGCGCAGGGCGAGAAGGCCCGCGACTTCCGGGGCACGATGTCCAAGCTGCTCCGCTACCTGAGTGCCTACCGGGTAGCCATCGCCATCGTCCTGCTCTTCGCCGCGGGCTCCACCGTCTTCGCCATCGTTGGTCCCAAGGTGCTGGGAAGGGCCACGACTAAGTTGTTCGAGGGCGTGATGGCGCAGATCGCCGGCACCGGCTCCATCGACTTTGGCTATATCGGGCAGATCATCCTGACCACGCTGGGGCTGTACCTGCTTTCGGCGGCTTTCAGCTATATCCAGGGATGGATCATGACCGACGTGGCGATGAAGATCACCTACCGCTTCCGGCGCGACATTGCCGAGAAGATCAACCGGATGCCCCTCCGGTACTTCGACGGCACCAGCCACGGCGAGGTGCTGTCGCGCATCACCAACGACGTGGACACGGTCAACCAGACCCTGAACCAGAGCCTTACGCAGATTGTCACCTCGGTGACCACGGTGGTGGGTGTGGTGGTCATGATGTTCACCATCAGCTGGCTGATGACCCTGGTGGCCTTGTTGATCGTCCCGTTGTCATTGGTGATCGTGGGGGTGGTGATCAGCAGATCCCAGAAGTATTTCAAGCAGCAGCAGGACTATCTGGGCCACGTCAACGGTCATGTCGAGGAGATGTACGGCGGCCACGTCGTGATGAAGGCCTTCAACGGGGAGGCCCGCAGCGTGGAGCAGTTCGACGTCCTCAACGGCACGCTGTACGGCGCCGCCTGGAGGTCGCAGTTCCTGTCCGGCCTGATGATGCCCGTCATGGGGTTTATCGGCAACCTGGGCTACGTCGCCGTGTGTATCCTGGGCGGCTGGCTCGTGATCCAGCAGACCATCACGCTGGGAGACGTCCAGGCCTTCATCCAGTACGTGCGCTCGTTCACCCAGCCCCTAACGCAGCTGGCCAACATCTCCAACATCCTGCAGCAAACGGCGGCCGCCGCCGAGCGGGTGTTCGAGTTCCTCGACCAGGCGGAGGAGACTCCCGAGACGGCGGAGCCTGTCCGTGTGCAGACGGTCGACGGCCGCGTAGACTTCGACGGCGTCCACTTCGGCTACAACCCCGACCACCTGGTGATCCACGACTTCTCGGCGGCGATCGAACCCGGTCAGAAGGTCGCCATCGTCGGCCCGACCGGGGCCGGCAAGACGACGATGGTCAAGCTGCTGATGCGCTTCTACGATGTCGCCCGAGGCGCCATCCGGGTCGACGGCCATGACATCCGGAATCTCACCCGCGAGGACCTCCGCTGCATGTTCGGGATGGTTCTGCAGGACACCTGGCTCTTCAATGGCAGCATGCTGGAGAACATCCGCTACGGCCGCCCGGACGCGAGCGACCCCGAGGTGATCGAGGCGGCGCGGGCCGCCCATGTTGACCACTTCATCCGGACCCTGCCCGAGGGCTACGCTACAGAGCTCAACGAAGAGGTCACCAACGTCTCGCAGGGGCAGATGCAGCTGCTGACCATCGCCCGGGCCATCCTGGCCGACCCCAGGATGCTGATTCTGGACGAAGCCACCAGTTCCGTTGACACCCACACCGAAGTGCTGATCCAGAAGGCGATGCTGGACCTGATGAAGGACCGCACCAGCTTTGTCATTGCCCACCGCCTGTCCACGATCCGCGATGCCGACTTAATCCTGGTGATGCGAGACGGCGGCATTGTCGAGCAGGGCAAGCATGAGGAGCTGCTGGCTCGTCACGGCTTCTATGCCGAACTCTACAACAGCCAATTCGAGCAGGCGGAGGAACCCGAGTATGCCCCCGCGAGCCGGGCCGGGTGAGACTGCATGGGTGGCTGCCTAGCCGCTCACGATATTCGATAATCGGGTTGGCAATTGCCACGTCGACACCCGAGCACCTTTCCCGGGCCATTCGTGCTCGCAGGCGCTGATAGGGGGTCTGCGAAATCCCTATTCGTGGGTTACCTGTCCCGCCGAAGGTCCCCGAAGCGCAGCGGAGGGGGCAGCGAAGCGCAGTGGAAAGTCACACCGTCGCCTCCTGGAGAGACGAGAGACCCGGCGCCTTCGCGGCACCGGGTCTCTGATTCTTCGAAGCGCCGCGTTCCGGATTGGGGAATAAGGACGTCGTGCTAGGGATTGCTCATCTACCAGTACTGTCCTGAAGGCGAGTCTCAAGGAGGTGTCACGTCTGCTGTCGAGCACAGCAAGTCTTGGTAACACACAATTGTCGGGATCGGATTCGGTTCGACGCGGACGGTCAGAGAGGAATGCCATAGGCCCACGGTAGTCCTCACGGTTACTGCGTACGGGGTGACCACACGGCTGCAGGAATCCCTTGCCCGTGAGATCTGGGGTTGAGGAGCCGCACATCGTGGTTCACATCCGTGAGGTCGAGGGTTGGAACCCCCGCGTCCACCCGCCAACAAGAACGGCCCCCGCCAGTGCAGGGGCCGTTTGGCTTGCCTATCAGTTGGCGGGGAGAGGAAGCGTGCCCGATCGTCCGCCTCACGGGATTCCGAATGGCCTTGTCCGGTTGCGGGCGCAGCAAGGAGCGAGGACGATCGCGGCCAGCTCGTCGTCCGGGCCCCCACGGCGAAATGAATCGGCGTCTGTGGACTTTGGCTGACTGGGATGTTCCGCTCGAGAGCGCAACCTTCCCTCGGCAGGCCCAAGGCAGGCGCCGCCGTGATGTCCTCCCAATGTCCCCCTGGCCTACGCCACTTGCGGCAGCAGGCACCCCGAGTGGCGATACGCTGCAAGTTGGGGCAGAGCCCGCTCGGCGGCCTCCTCACCAATGGCGATGATCTCTGCTGCGCGGGTGAAGCTCGAGAAAACCCCGATATCCGGCGACAGGTGCGGGTGGATCAGCAGCTCCGGCCAGTTGGCCTCCAGCTTGGTCCAGGTTCGGGCATTGGTGACGATCCAGATCGCATCCATGGCCGTGCGCATGAACTCGGGCATGTGGCCGGATGTCCCTCCACGATGGGGCGTGGCCGCCTCGTCGGGCATCGGCCCCACGTTTACCGCAATGACCATCTCGGCGCCCAACCCGCGCGCTAGATCGACCGGCAAGTTGTCTAGCAGACCCCCGTCGACCAGCCGACGTCCGCGCCACTCGACGGCCGGCAGCACCCCCGGGAATGCGCTGGTCGCCATCGCCGCCTGCAGCACCGAACCTTCGGTGAGAGGAACCTCCTGACCAGTCATCAGGTCAACGGCCCCGAGAGCCAGCGGAATGCGCAGCTCAGCGAAGGTAAGCTCCGGCGGCAGGAACTGCGTCAGGTAGGTGCGCAGCTTGCGTCCCGCCAGGAGGCCTCGATTCGGTGGCAAGCGGTCCACCAGGCCGACCAGCCGTCTCAGCCGAGCCATACCCAAGGCTTCGGCCTCCAGATCCGCCGCCGAGAATCCCGCGGCGTAGGCCGCGGCCAGAATGCCCCCCATACTGGCACCGGAGAGGCAATCGATCTGGATACCCTCGCGCTCGAACACCTTGAGTACCCCGATGTGGGCCAACCCCCGTGCCCCTCCACCGCTTAGAACCAAACCGACGACCTTCCGTTCCTCGCCTAACATCCCAACCTCCCCCGTTGTTCCCGGAGCAAGAGCTCCCGTGCAGCGGGAGTCCCATCCGATCGGATATCAGCTTAGCAGAGCGGTGGAGCGGCGTCATCACACACCTGGGGGATTGTCCGGTAACGAAAAGAGAGCGCCTGCTCGGCGATCTCCTGCTATCTTTGCGGTATCCCCTCTACTGCGGAGGTGGTAGATCAACAGGGCGGTGGATCGCTCGATCCCTGGGGTGGTCGGATCTGGGCCTGGTTCACCGAACTCCACCCCCGATTCGGGTCATCCACCTCAGCCAGGTGGGGTTGCCGCGCCGCCAAGCCCGCAGGCTGCTCGTCAGATCTCCCAGAAGACAGCTCGTCCTCCCTCTGCACTCCATTGTAAGTATGGCGGGCAGGGCGGAGAGGCGACCCAGAATTGGGAAGAGCCTGCTATGGCAGCAGGCCCTTCGTTCGCAGACCAGCGAGCGGACTCGCCGGCGAGAGTGCCGCGTCCCCTCTAGTGCTTCAATACCGTGCTCACCGCCCGGTCGAAGGCCGCGATGACCTGGTCCACCTGTTTCGCCGTGATGCTCAGCACGGGCTGGATACGGAAGACATTGCCCTTGGGTCCCGAGTAGGTGAGCATCACGCCCAGACGGGTGAGCTCCTCCTTGATGGATGCCATCTCCTTGGCGGTGAAAGGCGCCTTCGTCTTCTTGTCGTGCACCATCTCGGGCCCGCCCATCAGGCCTTGGAAGCGGACATCGCCGACGAACTTGGCGTTCTTCATGGCGTAGAAACCCTCGGTGAAGCGCTTGCCCATGGCGGCCGCGTTCTCCCACAGCTTTTCCTCCACGAGCACCTTCGTCGCTGCCATGCCCGCGGCGCAAGCCATGACGTTGCCCGCAAAGGTGGGGGCCGCCGCCGCGTGGAACTTCTCGGCGATGTCGGCCCGGGTGAGAGTCGCTCCGGCCGGGATGCCGCCACCGAAGTTCTTGGCGATGGTCAGGATGTCGGGCACAACGTTCTCGTGGTTGCAGCAGAACATGGCGCCGGTCCGCCCGAACCCGGCCTGAACCTCGTCATCGATGAGCAGCAGCCCATTCCGGGTGCAGATCTCCCTCACCCTTGTCATCCAGCCCTTGGGCGGGATGATGCCGCCGCGGCACTGCAGCGGCTCGGTGATGACCGCCGCCAGGCTGCCCTCAGATACGGCCGAGATGCCCTCACCCTTGATGATCTTCTCCACCTCGTCAGCGCAGCGCAAATCGCAGGCGGGGTACGCCTTGTCCAGCGGGCACCGGTAGCAGTACGGGCAGGGAGCGTAGAGGTAGCCGTGCTCGAGGGGCCCAAACGACTTCTTGTAGGAGGTCGTGCCGCTCGCTGCCAGACCGGGCCCGGTGATCCCGTGGTAGGAGTTCTTGAAGGCAAGGATCTCGTACCTGCCGGTGTAGGCCTTGGCCATCTTAATGGCCACATTCACCGCCTCGACACCGCTCGCACAGAAGTGGAGCTTCTTCAGATCACCCGGCGCCAGACCAGCGATCATCTCGGCGTAGTCGACGTTGATCTGGGTCGTCTGGTGGGCGCCCAGCTGCATGACCTTGGTCACCTGGTCCTGGACCGCTTTGATGACGGCGGGATGGCTGTAGCCGATGTTCATGCAGAACTGGCCGGCGTTGCAGTCGATGTACTCCTTGCCGTCGTAGTCCCGCACGATGGCGCCCTTGGCGTCCATCACCGCAACCGGCTCGGCAATGCTGTGCCAAGCGCGGATGACGTACTGGCGATCCTTGGCCAGGATCTTGTCGTTCTTACTCATGGAAGGCTCCTCTCACGGTATTGGTGTCGCCCAGCCTTATGGCACGCTGGGAGCGGGCCGACCCACGCCAGCCCAGACTACTTCTTGCCTAGAACCTCGCGGACGATGGCGACATCGCTGCTTGTGGCGAGACGGGTGGCACCGGCGGCGACCATGGCCTGGCAGTCAGCCAGCGTGCGGATTCCGCCAGCGGCCTTGACGCCCAACCGGTCTCCGACCAAGCTCCGCATCAAGGCGACGTCCTCGACGGTGGCCCCGGCGGGCGCGAAGCCGGTCGAGGTCTTGACGAAGTCGGCTCCCGTCTCCATCGCGATCAGGCAGGCGGCGACCTTCTGGTGAAGATCGAGATAGGCCGTCTCAAAGATGACCTTGACCAGCACGCCCTCCGGATGACAAACACGCACTACGGCCAGCAAGTCTTCGGCCACGCTGTGGTAGCTCCCGACCTTGAGCTCACCGATCGGCAGGACCATGTCGATTTCGCGGCAACCCGCCTGGATGACCTGGCCAGCCTCAAACGCCTTGACCTGCGGCAGGGTCGCCCCGAAGGGGAAACCAACCACCGCACTGGGGGCGACAGCGCTGCCCCGCACGCGCTCCACCACTCGGGCGATGTAGATTGGGTTGACGCAGACGGAGGCGAAGCCGTACTGGACGGCGTCGGCGCACATGCGGTCGACCTGTTCGGGCATCGCCTCGGGCTTGAGGCGCGACACATCGATCAGCGCCAGGATTTCCCTGGGCGCCGGAGAGTGGGCCAAGATGGCCTGCTTCGGCTCAATGATCTGGCCGGGCGAACCGCCCAGAGCGGCCACGACTGCCTGGATCTGCGACCGCAACTCTTTGACCATGCCGGCCGCCGCGGCGCTGGCCTTGTTGGCAGGCGAAGTGTCGGACGCGTTCATCGATCGGTTGCTCCATGCAACGGGGTGTCCCTCCCCCGATCACGCCGGATCGGGGCGAGGGAAAGACCGCTCTCAGGTTCACTCTTGGCTGTGCCCTGCGGCTGCCGCCCGCAGACGGGCCAGGTTCCCAGCGACGTCGCCATCGCGGAAGACCGAACGCCCGATGACAACTATGTCCGCACCCGCCTGCGCGGCCTGAGGCAGGTTCTCGGCGTTGAGGCCGCCGTCCACGACCCACTCGAGGCCCGCCGCCTCTGGAAGGCGTCTGCCCCGGCGGACCTTCTCCAGCACGCTGGGCAGGAAGACTGGGTCGGGCACCTCGGGCTCGGTCGTCAGGAGCACGATGAAGGAGAGGTAAGGGCGGAGACTGGCCAGGTCAGGCAGAGGCGTGACCGGATTGAGGGCCAGCCCTGCCGTCGCACCTGCCTCGGCGATCAGGCGTAGCGTGCGCCGCGGGTACGGGCACGCCTCGAGGTGCACCGAGATCCGCTCCGCCCCGTCGCGGACGAGCTGCGGGACGATCCATTCCGGCTGGATCATCATCAGATGAACATCAAACGGCCGGCGGGTCAGAGGACGTAGGTCAGCCAGGATCTTCGTCCCCAACGTCATGACGGGGACGAAGACGCCATCCTCGAAATCGAAGTGGATGAAGTCAGCATCCGCCTGATCCAGCAGCCGGATGACATCGCCAAGCCGGTCTAGGGGAGCGGCAGCCAGAGAAGGGGCGATTCGCATGCGGCCTCAACTGCCCTTGTTGCTCCGGATCTCCCGGACACGCTCCATGAAGGTCCGCACTCGCTTCTCATCGACGGGGTTCCAGATGTATCCGTCCTTCTTGAAGAACGTGCCGATGACGGCGCCATCGGCGATGCCGAGCTGCTCAGCGACGTTGGAGAGCTTCACCCCGGTGTTGGCAAAGACCACCGTCTCCGGGACGGCCTCCTTGACGATGCGCAGCGTCTGGGCGGAGGTCTCGGCCCCGGCGGTCAGGCCGGAGACGCACAGGGCGTCGGGCCGTGTGTTGAAGACCGTCGAGCGGGCGATGTCGGCCACCTGGCGGGCGCCGAGGTAGCTGGCGGCCTCCGGGACGATGTTGAACAGCAGACGAACCGACTCGGCGCCGATGTAGTGTTGATGACGCACAATCTGGCCACAGTTGGTGTTCCACAGGCCGAAGTCGCTAGCATACACGCCGGTGAAGATCTCCCGCACGAAGGCTGCCCCGGTCGCCACGGCCAGGTCAAGCGAGGCCGCCGGATCCCATAGGACGTTGACACCAAAGGGGATGCGGAGGTCGCTCATGAGCGTCGTCACGACGCGAGCCATCGAGGCCACCGTCACCGTGTCCACTTTGGTCAGGTAGGGGAGGCTGGATTCGTTCGAGAACATCACCGCATCGACGCCCCCGTCCTGGAGCGCCCTCAGGTCAGCCCGTGCCTGATCGATGACCCACGGCATACCCTTCTTGCGGTCGTAGTCAGGGTCGCCAGGGAGCGCCCGGAAGTGGCACATAGCGATGATCGGCTTGTGAACGCCGAAAACGGATTGGAGCCAATCACTCACACCAGACCTCCATGCGGCCCGAAAGGGCCAGGGTATCAAAGCCAGGCTTGGGCAGCCCGACGGTTCATTCGGGGCCATCCACCCCGGGGCGAGTGGCCCCGAAGGGGTTCTCAGACGCCCGTACCCTCTGCCGGGGACTCCTTCCTGGCTCGCTCGAGGAGTCCAGCAAGGGGCATCAACTTCTCCAGAGTCTCCGACTTGCTGCGATGGATTAGAAGACTGTTTCCCCTGGCCACAAAAGGAAAGAAGGATGACTGCTCGATGATGTCTTGCCAGGAGAAGCCGGCGACGTGCTGGGCATCTTTGGCCGTCCCTTTCAGGCCGGCCTGGACCGTCTGCAGGGCCCGTTGCTCAATCCGGTGCAGGTTGCGCTGGGCTACAACGAGGAGAACCCCATAGAGGACAACAATGGTGTTCACCCATGCGCTATTGGCGACGTACCAGGCAAGAACCTGGCGGCCCAGCGGGCCCAGGAGATAGGCAACCATTGCTCGCAACATCACTCACCTCGCATCGACTGCCCCCCGGTCTCGATGAGGCCGCCCAGGTGCCAGATTCAGCCATGGGCGGCTGCGGTCCGGGGGACCCCGTTGAGAGATCCCCCGGACCCTTGTGCAGACAGTCGATCGCTTGCTCGCGCGACGAAAGTCAGCCTCCTGGTTACTCTTCCTTCTCCGGGATGACGAAGATCTTCTCGCCCATGGGCAGCTTGACCTTCAGGAAGTAGAGGGCGACCAGGATGACGGCGCAGACGATCAGCGCCCACACGGCCGGGATCTTGAACAGGTAGTAGAGCGCGTAGATCGGCGGGATCGCGCCGTCGCTCATGCAGGTGTACAGGGCGTAGCCAGCCGGAATGCTGACCGAAGTCCCGGCGTTCTGCACCATCGCGGTAACGGCAGGCGCCATGGCGGTGGTGAAGAAGAAGCCGATGCCCATTACGATGCCGCCGAGGATGGTTGTCAGCACTACGTCGCCGGCGACGAGCGGGGCGAGCATGGCCGCGACGAAGACGCCATCCGCCAGGTCGATGAAGGGCAGGGTGCGGTTGCCGAGCGGCGCCAGGAGCAGGGCAAACCCGATTTCCACCGGGATCAGGAGCAGGCCGGCGGCGATCACGCCCGGGTTACCGATCAGGATGGCCGAGTCCATGCCGATGTGGAACTTGCGCCCGCCTGACCGCTTGGTCATGAAGACGCGGGCGGCGTCGGCAACGGGCGTGAGGCCTTCCATCAGGATGGAGACCATCCGGGGAATGAGGACCATGACGGCCGCGATGTTGATGCCGGTGATCAGGACGTCCATCGGCGCCTCGCCGGCCAGCGCGGCCAGGACGATGCCGATGATCAGGCCCAACACCATGGGCTCCCCCAAGACGCCCAGTCGCTTACGGATCGTGTCAGGATTCAGGTTCATCTTGCGCAGGAACGGGATCTTGTTGAAGACGTAAGCGAAGGGCGCAGCCAGCAGCATGTATCCGGCCGACTGCAGGTGGGGGAAGGAGATTCCGGGGAACCTGAAGTATCTCTGCATCAGGGTCGCCGACCAGTCCGCCAGGAACAAGGCGATGATCAGGCCGATGCAGGCGGAGATCAGGGCGATGGTGAAGCTGCCCGTAACGAAGTGTACCGCGGCTCCCAGGAAGGCGACATGCCAGAAGTTCCAGATGTCGATGTCCAGCGTCTGGGTAAGGCCGATCAGGAGCAGGACAACGTTGAGGGCGATGCCGATGGGGATGATCAGGTTCCCCACAGGCGTGGCAAAGGCCAAGGCGGCCGCAGCCGGCCAGCCGATGTCGATGATGTCGAGGCCTGTGCCGGTCCTTTCGGCGAATGCCTGGCCGATCGTGCTCACCTTCTCCCCCAACAGCCCGACCGTCAGGAAGATGCCGACGAAGGCCACCGCAATCGTCAAGCCACTGCGGAACGCCCGGTCCCAACGCTGGCCCAGGATGATGCCCAGGATTGTGATCACGATCGGGAGCACAATCAGGGGGCCAAGCGTGTTCAGGAAATTGCCGATGGCTGCAAGAAAGGCTTCCATGGTGGGTTATTCTCCCTCGCTATTTCTTGGTCGTTATGATCTCGAGAACCTTCTGAAGAGCTTCTTCCTGCCCTATGCCGGTGATCAGTCCGATCCCGTCGACGACGGGCGCCTTCTCCGCAATCTCAGGAGGGATGCTCGTCGTAGCGACAATGACATCCGCATCGATGAACTCCGGATTCAGTTCCGCGACCCGTAGTTGGCGAATCGTGGCCTCCACCCCGTGATCCTCCAGGTATTCCTGGACCTTCACCCGGAGCATCGCCGAGGTGGCGATCCCGGTGGCGCATACCAGCCAGATTCTCTTCATGCAATTGGCCTCCCAGGTTAAGTGGCGGGCTTGGGATTCCTCTGAGGGTCGGGATCCGGCCGTAGCTGCACGCACTGCTGTGGATCTACCCTCACCGGCTCTTTCGCTGGATCTCTTCTCGTTGAGCCTCTGATACCCTCCTCTCTACCCGACCGGGTTGCGTCTCCGGGCGGGATACTCCGATGGATGGGCTGAGTTTCCCCCTTTAGCACTGGGCGCCTCGGGTTGCACGCGCCCACTTCCTTCGTATCTTGCGCTAGGAGCATCTCCAGAAGTCGGTTATCAGGTCAAGAACAGGGAGGCCTCGTCATCAGGCAACGGCTCCGGTTCCCCGGCGTCTCCGAGGATTCCTCCGGCCGGCGCGCTTGCTGCTTTCGAAGCGACAGGTCACACCCACAGCGATGACCGCAAGTGTGGGTTCGAGATGACTACCCTAGGATGAAGGGGCTGTACGGGCGGGTTGCCGTCTGGCGGGGGAAGAGTCAACGGACTACCGCTAACCTTCGCCCGCCTCCATCGCCTAGGACGGCGTCGCACCACCCTAGCCAGGCACCGACCGCCAGTCGAGGAAGCCGGGAACCCGAGCCCTTACGCGACGGCTATGATCCGCCGCTCCGGACTCGTTCAGTCCCAACCCCCGGTCTGCCTTGGCAAGGAAACCAGAAAGCTCCTACATTATCCGATTAACATCCGCGAATTGCAACCATCTCGTCGCGGTCCAATACTCAGGCCACCCCTGATTCCTCACTCAGGCGCCTCGATCGGCGTAGATTATGGCAAGTAGAAACGGCCCCAGCCGCCGGCGCTCGCCTTCGGCTGAAACCAGGAACAATCCCTGCGGCGGCTCAGCCTCCCGCTGTCCCCCTCCGGTGGGTTCCGGCAAAGTCCGACCTGACTAGGTCCCCCAAAGCTTTGATGGCCTCCGCTTCATCCGGCCCTTCGGCGCGGATCTCGATCTCGTGATCCTTCTCGACACCCAGGGTCAGAATGCCCAGTATGCTCTTGGCATCCACCCATTCGCCAGGCGCCGTGACATTACGGACCTGGATGGAGCACTGGTAGCGCCCTGCTTGGCTGACGAAAAGGGCGGCGGGCCTGGCGTGCAGCCCGACAGCATTGACGACCTTGAGTTGTTCTTGGAGCATCTAAACGGCCTCGGCGACGGCGTCGCCCAGGGCGGGAGGCCACAGGCGTCGCTCAGCGTGGAGCACGAACCACACAACCTTCCTGGGTGTCTTACTAGTTAACACTGGGAATCCGTTTTAGCCGCGCAGCTCGCCCGGTTTCCGTCCCTTCTTCTCTTCAGGGGCCACCAAACACGGGCCGAGAATCTGGACGACCTCCTCCTTCAATCTTGCGGCGGCCACCTGGGCGAGGAGGCCCGGCTGCTGGAAGAAGCGAGCCAGGCGCCCGAGCCAGGCGACCTGCGACTTGGGATCGCAGATGGCAAGCAGAAACACCATCTGGGCCATCACGGTCGTGCTCTCGGCACCCATCCGGCCAAATGGCACAGGATCCTCGAAGACACCAACGACCAGTGCCGGATGAATGCAGTGCTCGGGGTCCGTGTGGGGAATCGCCACAGGGATCTCGGTCGGTAATCCGGTGGGAAAAGTCCGCTCTCGCTCAACGGCGGCATCGGCAAACGTCGGCTTGACGTAGCCCCCCTGGCGGAGGTGATCACTGATCAACCGGATCACCTCCTCGCTGGTCTTAGCCTCCATTCCCAGCATAACGAGGTCTTCGTTGAACGCGATCTCTTGGCCCACTTTCGCTTCTGGCATGGATGATCCCTCTGCGCACGGCTTCGTGGCAGACTCAGCAGTCAGACCGCGGCTACAGGTCGAGGTTCGCCATCTGCTCGTAGAACTTCCAGCGGCTGATAACGTCCTGGCGCAACGACTCGAGCAGCTTCTCCGCCCGGGCCGGGTCAGACTGGCGCAGGGCGCGGAAGCGGATCTGCTTGTACATGAACTCTTCCACACCCAACGTCGGCGCCTTCGAGTCGAGCTGCAGTGGGTTCTTACCCTGAGCCGCCAGCGTCGGGTCGTAGCGGTAGAGAGGCCAGAAACCGCTCTCGACAGCCGACTTGTGCAGGTCGGTCGCCGCCGCCATGTCGATGCCATGGATCATGCAGTGGCTGTAGGCGATCAGCATCGACGGACCAGGATAAGCCTCCGCCTCCTTGAATGCCCGAACGGTCTGGGTCATATTGGCGCCGTAGGCCACCTGGGCGACGTAGATGTTGCCATAGGTCATGGCGATGGCGCCCATGTCCTTCTTGGGCATGTCCTTGCCGGCGGCGGCAAACCGGGCAACCGCCGCCCGGGGCGTCGCCTTGGAGGACTGGCCGCCGGTGTTGGAGTACACGCCGGTGTCCAGGACCAGGACGTTGACATTGCGCCCCGAGGCCAGAACGTGATCCAGCCCACCGTAGCCGATATCGTACGCCCAGCCGTCACCCCCTAGGATCCATACCGACCTCGGCGTCAGGAACTCGGCCACGCTCAGCAGGCGCCGGGCGGCCGGGTCGTCCAGCTTCTGCAAGTGCTCACTCAGCTCGGCAACCCGCGCCCGCTGCGCCTCGATCCCCTCCGGCGTGCTCAGGTCCGCAGTCTTGATCGCTTCGACCAGGGCGGACTTGCCATCCAGCGGGATCTGATCCAACAACTCGCGGGCGAAGGCCCCCAGTTTGTCGGCCGTGAGGCGCATGCCCATACCGAACTCGGCGTTGTCCTCAAAGAGCGAGTTCGACCAGGCTGGGCCCCGTCCGGCGGCGTCCTTGGCGTAGGGTGTCGTCGGCAGGTTGCCCCCATAGATCGAGCTGCAGCCAGTCGCATTGGCGATGACCGTCCGGTCGCCGAAGAGTTGCGTCAGCAGCTTGATGTAGGGCGTCTCGCCACAACCGCTGCAGGCTCCGGAGAACTCGAAGAGCGGGCGCATGAACTGCGAGCCCTTGGTGGTGTAGCGGTTGATCAGCTTCGGGTCCGGGTCCGGGATCGAGAGGAAGTAGTCCCAGTTGACCGCTTCCTGCTCGCGGAGCGGCGCTTGCGAGGCCATGTTGATCGCCTTGCGGTCGGTCTTGGCGCCCTGCGCATCCTTGGCATACGCCGGGCAGATGTGGACGCAGGCGCCACACCCGGTGCAGTCCTCCGGCGCCACCTGGACGGTGTACCTCATCCCGGCGAACTCGCGCCCCTTGGCCTCCGTTGTCTTGAACGTCGCCGGGGCTCCTTCGCCGGCGTACTTGGCATCATGGACTTTCATCCGGATGGTGGCATGCGGGCAGCCGAAAGCGCACTGGTTGCACTGGATGCAGATCTCCGGCTCCCACACCGGTATCTCCAGGGCGATATTGCGCTTCTCGTACTGGGTCGTGGCCGTCGGGTATGTCCCATCGGCGGGCAGGGCCGAGGTTGGCAGAGAGTCGCCGCGGTAGGCGATGATCTCGGCGGTGACCTCCTTGACGAACTCGGGGGCGCTGTCCGGGACAGGCGGGCGCATGTGGATGGTGCTGGTCGCCTTCTCGGGCAATGGTACCTGCTGGATCCGTTCCTGAGCCATGCGCGCGGCGCGGATGTTCATATCCACGACGGTCTTCCCCGCCTTACCGTAGGAGTCCTCCACCGCCATCTCGATCATCTTGAGCGCCTGCCTCTCAGGCAGGACGCCGGAGATGGAGAAGAAGGCGGTCTGCATGATGACGTTGATGCGCCCGCCCAGACCCAGCGACTTGGCCAACGAGTAGGCGTCGACAACGTAGAACTTGGCCTTCTTGTCGATCAGCGATTCCTGGACCTCAAATGGCAGCTGATCCCAGACCTGCTCGGCCGGGTAGGGGCTGTTGAGCAGGAAGGTCCCTCCGGGCTTGAGGTGGCTGAGGATGTCGAAGCGCTCCAGGAAGGGGAAGGCATGGCAGGCCAGAAACTCGGCCTGATCGATCCAGTAGCTGCTGCGAATCGGGTGAGGGCTGAAGCGCAGGTGCGAGGTGGTCATCGACCCGGACTTCTTCGAGTCGTAGACGAAGTAGCCCTGGGCGTAGTAGTCCGTCGCCTGGCCGATGATCTTGATCGAGTTGTGGTTGGCGCCCACCGTGCCGTCGGCGCCCAGGCCGTAGAACATCAGGCTGTGGGTACCTTTCGGCTCGGAGTTGAAGTGCTCATCCCACTCCAGGCCCGTGCCGGCCAGGTCGTCGAGGATGCCGACGGTGAAGTGGTTCTTGGGGGATTTGGCTTTGAGGTTGTCGAAGACCGCCTTGGCCATGCCGGCGTTGAAGTCCTTCGAGCCCAGGCCGTAACGCCCGCCCACGACGAGCGGCATCGCGGCCCGCTTCAGGCCGCCGCCGGCCACGGCCTCGGCCAGGGCAGCCTGGACGTCGGTGTAGAGAGGCTCACCGACAGCGCCAGGTTCCTTCGTCCGATCGAGGATGGCGATGCGCTTCACCGTGGCAGGCAGCGAGGCCACAAAGGCCAGGCCATCGAACGGCCGATACAGGCGCACCTTGACCAGGCCGACCTTCTCCCCCCGATCCCGCAGGTACTGGACGACCTCGTGCATCGTATCCGCGCCGGACCCCATCATGACGACGACGTGCTTGGCGTCGGGAGCGCCGACGTAGTCGAAGAGGTGGTACCGCCGCCCGACCAGCTTGGCGAAGCGGTTCATCACCTTCTGCACGATCGCCGGTGCTTTCCGGTAGTAGGGGTTGACCGTCTCCCGCCCCTGGAAGTAGACGTCCGGGTTCTGGGCGGTTCCTCGGAGGGTCGGGTGCTCAGGGGACAGACCTCGCCTCCGGTGCAGGGCGACCAGGTCTTCGTTGATCATCGCCCGCATGTCCTCGGCGGTCAGTTGCTCGATTTTCTGGATCTCGTGCGACGTGCGGAAGCCATCGAAGAAGTGGAGGAAGGGGAGGCGGGCCTCGAGCGTCGCCACCTGGGCGATCAGGGCCAAGTCCATTACCTCCTGCGGATTGTTGGAGGCGAGCATCGCCCAGCCCGTCGAGCGGGCGGCCATCACGTCGCTCTGGTCGCCGAAGATCGAGAGCGCCTGGGCTGCGAGCGAACGGGCGGCGATGTGGAAGACCGTCGGCGTCAGCTCGCCGGCGATCTTGAACATGTTGGGGATCATCAGGAGCAGGCCCTGCGAGGCAGTGAAAGTCGTTGCCAGGGCGCCGGTCGTCACGGCACCATGCAAAGCCCCGGCTGCGCCTCCCTCGGACTGCATCTCGGTCACCGTCGGGACCGTCCCCCAGATGTTCTTCTCCCCGCGCGCGGCCTTCTCATCGGCGATCTCGCCCATGGGCGAGGAAGGCGTGATGGGGTAGATGGCGATGACCTCGTTCGTGGCGTAGGCCACGTGCGCCGCGGCGGCGTTTCCATCCATCGGAACGACCGGCCGCTTGGACTCTCTCTTAGCCATGGAGCTCTCCCTTCGCGAAACCGGCCGCAGGGCCGGATGGTGATCCACCGCGACTGACCCACAAGACCCCACTATGTAGTGTAGTTTCCATTATACGCTGGCGACAGTGCATTCGTCATCGCGATCCGGAGGACAGTCATCACCTTCGCCGGACCAGGCACGGGTTGCCCCATCCGCGGCGGGTGGGGGCGCCCCAAGAGGTGCTCCGCAGACCGTGATGGCCGGAGCGCTAGCGGGTATACTTGGCGCGGACAGGCATCGCTACGGAAGAAGCCGAAGGAGGTTCCATGGCCGATCTCAAGACCACTTACATGGGCATCCCGCTCAACTCCCCACTCGTCGTCGCCGCCAGCTCGATCTCCGGAATGGTCGACCGGGTGAAACTGGCCGAGCAATCGGGGGCGGGTGCCCTGGTGATTCGCTCCCTGTTTGAAGAGCAGATCCTGATGGATGCTCTCCAACTGCAGGAAGACCTTGCAGTGGGGAGCTATTCGTACGCCGAGGCGCTCTCCTACTATCCCGAGATCAAGCACGGGCAGTCGGCTGAGCATCTGATGTGGGTCGAGAAGACTCGCAAGGCGGTGAAGATGCCCCTCATCGCCAGCCTGAACGCCGTCACCCCGGGCACCTGGACCCAGTATGCCAAGCAGCTGGAGGGCACGGGGGTCGATGCCCTCGAGCTCAACGTGTATGCGGTTGCGACCGACGTGGACAGGCCGGGAGCGGAGATTGAGAAGGACTTGTACGCGACGGTCGAGTCGGTAAAGACGGCGGTCAAGATCCCGGTAGCGGTCAAGCTAAGCCCGTTCTACACCTCGGCCGTCAATGTGGCCGCCGAGCTCGATCGGCGTCGCGTCGAGGCCTTGGTCCTCTTCAACCGCTTCCTGCAGCCAGACATCGATCCCCAGACGGAGGCCTTGCACAACGAGATGGTTCTGAGCACCCCGGCCGAGATCAAGGTCCCTCTGCGTTGGATTGCCCTGCTGTACGGGCGAATCCGGGCCGACCTGGCGCTGACCACCGGCGCCCACAGCGGGCTGGACGTGGCCAAGGGGATTCTGGCCGGCGCCGCCGTCGTCCAGACCGCGGCCGCGCTGCTCAAGAACGGCGTGCCCTACCTGTCGACCATGCTCCGCCAACTCGAGGGTTGGATGCAGGAGCGGGACT
>CAZEMA010000024.1:0-1834 GCA_964513155.1 uncultured Anaerolineaceae bacterium | reverse complement strand
TGGATGCAGGAGCGGGACTACGCGCACCTGGCCGACTTCCGCGGCAAGCTCAGCCAGAAGAACGTGACCGATCCCTTCGGCTTCGAGCGAGCCCAGTACGTGCGGCTGCTGATGTCCCAGAAGTAGCGATAGCAGTCTCCACCTTCCCGCGAGCTTGAAGCTCGCGGGAAGGTTGTCGTGCTCCACTCAAGATGTGCAATCCGCGGCCAGCAATGAGCTGGCCGCTCCAGCTTCTATTCCCAACGGAACAGACGCGCGTCCAGCGCCGCGCAGACCACCAGGATGCCACCCAGCACGGCGACTTCCGTCAGGTGCGCCCCCCAGGCCTCCCCGTACCACATCCCTTTCACCAGGCGCACAACATAGGTCAAGGGCAGGAAGGCGGACACGCGGCGGATGGATTCGGGCAAGAGCTCGATCGGCAGGCCTGCCCCCGAGAGAAACATCATTGGGTAGAAGATCACCATGCCGACGACCTGGGCCACGCGCGCCCCAGGCGCCACGCCGGCAATCAGGTAGCCGATGGCAAACATCGAAAGGCTCCCCAACAGGGCCGCCGCCACCACGTTCAGGAACTGCCCCTCCAAATGGACCCGGTAGACCAGCCAGCCGACCAGCACCAGGAAGACCATGCCCAGCGCCGTTGCCAGCAGGTTGGTGAGAACATCGGCGGTGATGTAGGTCAGCGGCCGCATCGGCGAGGCGCGGAACCGGCGCAGGATTCCCTGTTCCCGGTAGCCGGCGGTATTGATCGGCACGCTCAGGAACCCCACCGTTCCCAGGATCAAGCCCGTGTAGGCCGGCATCAGGACGTCCATCGAGCCCCGTCCGCCGAACAACGGCGTCGGCTCGTTCCCATAGATCGACCCGAACAGAAGCACCATCATCGGTGGGAAGGCGAGCGTGAAGAAGGTGCTGATCGGCTCACGCAGGAAGAGCTTGACCATCACCAGGGTAAGTTGCCTCAATCCACGCATGGCATTCACTCCCTCATCTCTCCGCCGGTCAGCGTCAAGAAGACGTCTTCCAGTGTAGGCTGCTCGGTGCGGAGATCCTTGAACGGTACCTGGGCCAACTCCAGCGCGGCGACGACCGTGGAGATGAACCGCTCGCCACGGCCGGAGACGATTACCCGATCCCCGTTAACCTCGACCTGATCCACCCCGGGGAGAGATTCGAGCTCACCGTCCCCACTCCCATTGGGGCGGGTGAACACCACCCGCTTCTCCACCCCCAGCGACCGGATCAAGGCCTCGGGCGTGTCCAGGGCGACGATCCGCCCATGGTCCAGGATAGCTACCCGGTCGCACAGGTGCTCAGCCTCTTCCATGTAGTGCGTGGTCAGAAAGACCGTGCAGCCCTGGTTGCGGATCTCCCGCACCAGGTCCCACATCGAGCGGCGGGCCTGGGGGTCCAGCCCGGTCGTCAGTTCATCGAAGAAGACCATTTCCGGCTGGCTGACAAGGGCCAGGGCGATGAACAGGCGCTGCTTCTGGCCGCCCGATAGCTTCGCCACGGCCGACCGGCGCTTTTCAGCCAGGCCGAAACGCTCCAGCAGCGGGCCGGTCTCCACCCGGCGGGCATAGAACGAGCCCATCAGATCGAGCGCTTCACCAACCCGGAGACGGGCCGGCAGGTTCGAGGATTGGAGCTGGATGCCAATCCTCTCGGCCACTGCCTCGTGATCGACCAGTGGATTCCGCCCCAGCACCCGGACGCTGCCGGTGTCCGGCCTGCGCAAGCCCTCCACGCATTCGATCGTCGTGGTCTTGCCCGCCCCGTTGGGGCCGACCATGCCGAAGATCTCCCCTTGCTGAACGGCGAACGATACCCC
>CAZEMA010000023.1:0-28413 GCA_964513155.1 uncultured Anaerolineaceae bacterium | reverse complement strand
CCTCCTTGAGTTCCTCCCCCTCTCCGCCACACTCGGCTGTGTCGATGGCAACCTCGCGGCGGAGAGGGGGCAGGGGGAGAGGCCGACGGCCCCGCCAAATGCGAAGGGCTTTTTCATCGAACTTACGAGACGCGACACTAGCAGGGTGATGAAGAACCCGATTGCCCGGGGAAGCGAACCGCACATGTAGTGGTCGGGGGGAAGCCCCAACCATCACAGATACAGATTCATTCCAGGAAGCGGGGCTTTCTCATCACACTCGTAGAAGTGCAGCCGGGCTCCCTGGCGCCACTTGGCCTCCTGGGAGGCACCCGGCCTCCACTCGGACAATAGGGTCATCTGTCCCTACTCCAGTAGGGGCACTCGCCCCTGCCCTGGCATGCGAAGAGGCCGTATTGTAGAGACAAGGCAAGCGATACCGACCTTCCAGAAGATAGGCCATTTCCTAAGGAGGAAACAATGGCTCAGGTTGCAGTGAGAAACATGAAGAAGCTCCAGGAGCCTGCCCTGTTCCGCGGGCTGCTCAACGATCCGCGCGCTGGCTGGCTCTGGCTGCTTCCCCGGCTCTGGCTTGGTTGGCAGTGGCTCCAGGCGGGCTGGCACAAGATCGGTGACGCGGCGTGGATGCAGGGTGGCACGGCCCTCAAGGGTTTCTGGACCGCCGCCGTCTCCATCCCCGAGAGCGGTCGACCGCCGATCGCCTATGACTGGTACCGGAGCCTCATTCAGGCCATGCTCGACGCGCAGGCCTACACCTGGTTCGCCAAGCTGGTGGCCGTTGGCGAGGTTCTCATCGGCGCGGCCCTGATCCTGGGCCTCTTCACCGGCATCGCGGCCCTCTTGGGAGGGTTCATGAACTGGAACTTCATGATGGCCGGATCGGCTGGGGTCAACCCCATGTACTTTGTGATCGCCATCGCCCTGGCCCTGGCCTGGAAGGCCTCCGGCTACATTGGACTGGACTACTTCGCCCTGCGTCTTTTCGGCCGCCGGACGACGGAAGCAGGGGAGGCCGCGGGACGCCTAGAACCCCGGCCCCAGCCAGCCTCGGACTGACCACGACCCAGTACCATCCCAAAGATATCACGGCCGCGAGCATGCTCGCGGCCGTGATCGCGTCCGATCGGCCCGGCCTCACTCTCGCCGCAGACGATCGGCGATGCGGTGCTCCACGGCGTATGTCGCCAGCTCGATGCGATTGGTCAGGTGAAGTTTCTCCAGGATGGTGCTGACGTAGTTGCGCACTGTCTTTTCGCTCAGGAAGAGGCTCTTGCCGATCTCGGCGTTCGTCCGGCCCCGGGCTACTTCGGCCAGAACCTCCATCTCACGCCGCGAGAGATCCCGGAACGCGTCCTCCTCCGCTTTGCGTTCCGTCTCGCGGACACGAGCGAGCAGACGCTGCGTGGTTGCGGGGTCGAGAAGCGCCTGGCCCCGGGCTGCCGCCTGGATCGCCCGCAGCAGCTCCTCATTGCCGACCTGCTTGAGCACGTAACCAGCCGCGCCGGCCTGGATCGCCCGCACCACGAGCTCATCATCGGCAAAGGAGGTCAAGATGACGACCTTGGTCTCCGGGAAATCACGGGTGATTCGCTGGGTGGCCTCGATGCCCCCCTCGCCCGGCAACCGGATGTCCATCAGCACGACGTCCGGCCGTAGGCGTTCGACGGCCCGCAGGGCTTCACCAGCCGTGCCGGCCTCCCCCACCACCTCCATGTCGGCCCGGTCATTGATGAGCGTCATCAGCCCCAGGCGAACGACCTCGTGATCGTCGACGAGCAGAACCCTCGCCCGCCTCATCGGTCATCCCCCCAGGGGATATCCAGCGTGACCACTGTTCCCTTGCCGCCGGACCCGCTAACCGTGAGGTTTCCTCCCAGCAGATGGGCTCTGTCTCGCATGTTGCGCAGTCCATAGCCAGCCGTCACCCCGGTCGGCAACCCGATACCATCGTCCTGGATGGTCAGGACCAGGCGATCGCCCTGCCGCATGATCTGCATCGCCACCTTCCGGGCCTTGGCGTGCCGGACGACGTTCGACAGGGCTTCGTTGGCGATGGCCGCCACATGCTCCGCCCGAACAGCCGAGAAGCTCTCCGCCTCGGGGATGCTCATGTCGAGGCGAATGTCGACGAACGAGCCGAAGCGAGGATCCTCTGCGATCTGTCGCATCGTTTGAGTCAGAGGCTCATCCGAGGGAGGAGAATGGAGCTCACCAAGGTTGCTCCGCAGGTCCCCGATGGCGTCGTTCAGCACCGTCAGGGCACGCTCCAGTCGTCCGGCGACCAGGCTCTCGGGCTCCGCCTGCTTGAGCGCGGACTCGACAATCAGCCCGGCGGTATACACCTTCTGGATGGATCCGTCGTGCAGATCCCGCCCAATCCGCTCGCGCTCCGCCGCCAGGATCTGCTGCTGCTCCATCCCCTCGATCACTCGGGCCGTCTCCACATCGAAGATCTCCAGCCCCCGGATGATCGAAAGCGTCAGGGTCAGGCCGATGATCGACCGGAACACGGGCGGGGGTGCCACCAGGGCACGGGTCAACGTGTCAGAGTTGAGAACGTTGCCGGGAAAGAACGGGACGGGGGGCGGAATCAAGCCTGAAAAGAGCGCATACAGGACGAGCGCCGCCACCGCCAGACGAAGGGGGCGGATGATGTGTGGCACGTCGAAAGGCGCGATCCAACGGTTGATGTGTCGGTGCAGGCCGTAGGCCGAGAGCAGGGATGCCGGGAAGCCAAGGAAGTAGCGGGCGAACGCGTTGGCCACGTTGTGCCAAGCCGTGAAGTCAGGATAAACAGCCGGCAGCGGGAAGAACACCACGAACACCCAAACCGCCAGCGTTGCGCTGGGAACGACGTGCAGCCAACGACCCCAGCCAAACGGCCGTAGCAGAGCCACGCCAAACTGTAAGAGGCAGGCGAAAGAAACCGCCAGCAAGATCAGGTGCAGCTGGTGCAGCAAGAGATGCACCCCCTCGCCGAAGCGCGCCGCTTGCATGGGGATGAACACATCCCCCCACTCGTGCATACCGTGGATGAAGCCAAAGGCCGCCAACCAGGACAGGCTGCGGGCAAGCTCCAGGCGAGACGAGTGACGAGACTGCAAAGCGATGGCCAGGCCTAGGACGAAGAACACCAGTCCGTAGACGAAGAGGATCAGCTCGCTGTTTTCTCCGAAGAATGTCCGCAGCGCTTCCATGCTCCCTCGAATGGATTCTAGCATGCGATGGAGCGTTTCAATCCCCGGAGCCAGCCTTCGGATCTCGCCGGTCCCCTCTCGACCGAAGGGAACCGCGTATGGCAAGATGGCAGGGATACCCTCGGCGGCGCCCGCATCGCCAAAGATGCGCTCTACATCTTCCTCGCAAAGGCATTATTGAACACTCCCTTGGAGAGACCCCCGCGTGGACAAGCCAGACGGGGCGGGACATTCCTTCCGAGCTCTCTCGCTACCTCGTGCCATCCTCGCGTTTCGTCCCAGTTTGTTGTTCCCGACCCATGGCAGGGGACTTGCGCCGCACGGACCCGAGGGATCCGACCTGTGCTTCCCCCTACGTTTGCCAGTCGGGGTTCCGTGTGCGAGAGCCAGAGACAGCCGGCAGACTGAGCCTCGCAGAGACCGTAGCAGGGGGTCAACCAGTCTGCACACCGAGTTGTCCCTGCCGCCAGAAGGGGTATCACCATGCGCCGATGCCAACGAGCCCGTGTATAATTACCGAGCTCGCCGTACGACAGTCGGCCCAGTTCGCCTCGCCCCCATCAACACCCTGGGCAAGCCTGAAGATGACTCGGCCCCCGAAGACGGGTACTGAGCTCTCAACGCGGCCAGGAGACCCATCCATGAAACGCCTTGCGCTTCTTCTTGTCGTCCTCGGCATCGCTGGCATGGCCTGCGGCTCGGCCACGCCGCAAGCCACTGAGGGCAAAACCACTGTGGCCGACACCGTGACCGGAACTGTGACTGACACGCCGGCCGGGCCTGTGCCTCGGGCCAGGACCGCCCAGGCCGAGGTCTCGCCCAAACCCGGGGACACGAGCACTCCTGCTTCGGCCCCCATCCCAACCGCCCCCCCGTCTAGCCCGGAACCTACAGCCGCATCCACGCAGCCGCCAGTTGTGGAGATTGTGGATCTCAATGTAATCGGAGAGGAAAACGTCTTCCAGATCATCGGCTTGGCGAGGAACGTCGGTGTGCGTGACCTCGCCCATGTATATGTGACGCTCACCTTCCATGGCCCTTCCGGGGAAGTGCTCGCAACGAGGCATGGGGGGATAGAGATGAATACCCTTCCTGTCGGCGAAGTCGCCCCCTTCGTGATGTACTTCCCGTCAGGTGTCCCTGCCGACGCGGAAAACGTCAGCGCCTCCGCCGAATGGTACTTTGCAGACACGGATTATCCCTGGACCCGAGAGGGCTTTGAGATACTCGGGCCTGAGGGTCACATGGGAGACTGGAACTATGAGATCACCGGCTCGGTCCTGAATGCCGGGGACGAGCCCGCCATCATGATCACGGTGGTGGGCATGGCGTTCAACGTGCAGGGGCACTTCATTGGACACTCGATGGCCATTGTCGAGGATCTCGCAGCGGCAGCAAGTGCCCCTTTCGCCATGGCGATCTCCCCATCTTCGCTCGCCGAGCCAGATGTCGCGACCATTGAGGTGATCGCTGAAGGCAATCGAGGCGTCGAGTAGGCCTGACACAAGAATCTCCCGTGCGGGCTACCGCCCGCCCCGACGGCCCTGGAGCCCCAAGACCCGCGTGTCACGGCACGCTGTGTTCCAACCCGCCCCCGCCCGCCGAAGATCGGCGGGCGGTTGTATGCCTTGCGCGCCGCTCAAGAGTCCCCCCCTCTCAGGGATCATCGATCACAAGCCTCTGTACCCGAGAGTGTTGAAAGACCCATGATGGAGTGGGAGGGTGGACTGTCATGGGACGGTGAATTGGTCATCAGGCGCTTGGATCGGATCCCCTCTACCCGCGCATCTAGCCACTCCAAGGCGTAATCCTGTGCTGCCCCGAAGCGGCCAGCGTGAGTACTCTCAAGGGGGGAGCAGCGCAAGCTGGAGGCTTGCGCCGGTCGAGATCCCAGTGAGGAGACCCTCGCGCATCGGTTTCACTGCCCTTGACCGTACTCCTCAAGATAGCGACGGTGCGCGCGCTTGACCTCCTCAGGCGGGATCTCCGCCGGCTTGCCGAGCAGCAAGGCATGGAAGACGGTCCGCGCCGCGTCCTCCGCCATGATCGCCGCCTTGAGCGCGGCTCGGGTTGTCGGGCCGATGGCGAAAAGGCCATGATTGCGGATGAGGACTGCAGGGCTAGTGCCGATAGCAGCCAGGACCGCGCGCCCGATCTCCTCACCGCCCGCGGCGCCGTAGTCGCCACAGGGAATGGGCCCGCCAAACTCGTCGCACATCGCCGTCAGGCAGACGGGGATCGGGCGGCCCAGCGCGGCAAACGCCGTAGCGAAGGTCGAGTGCGTGTGCACCACGCTGCCCACCTCGGGGCGGTGCCGGTAGAGGTATAGGTGCGACTCCGTGTCCGAAGAAGGTGCCAGGCCCCCCTCAACCATCCGGCCGTCGATATCGACCACACACAGGTTATCTGGCGAGAGGTCCGCATAGAGCAAACCACTGGGCTTGATGACTACCAGCCCGGTCTTGCCATCCCGGGCGCTGATGTTCCCGCTCGTCCAGACGACCAGGTTGTTCCGGGGCAACTCCAGGTGCGCCCGGTAGACCTCCTCCCGCAACGACTCAAGCATCGAGCAGCCCTCCCGGAGGTTCGATTCCCCCGACTTGCGATGTGACCTTCCTACGCCTGTTCCCACCGAATCCGATGGTCGCGCCGCAGTCGGACTCGGACCCTAGCTCCCCTTCTTGATGGATTTTAGCATCTTCATCACATTGTTCCCGCCCCTGCCAAAGTAGTCATACAGGCGGACGTATTCCTGGTAGAGGCGTTCATAGACCTTCTGGTTGGCGGCGATCGGGTGATAGCTAGCCTTCTGCAATCGGGCCATGCGCTGGGCGGCTTCGAAGACTGTGTCGTAGCCGCCGGTGGCGCCGCCCGCGGCCACTGCCCCGAACATCGCCGAGCCCAGCGCCGGCGTCTGCTTGGAGGCCGTGACCTTGATCTCGCGCCCAGTCACATCGGCGTAGATCTGCATCAGCAGCTTGTTCTTCTCCGGCAATCCCCCGCAGGCGACGAGCTCGTTCACCGCCACGCCATTGTGGTCGAAGGCCTCGACGATGACGCGCGTCCCGAAGGCGGTGGCCTCGATCAGGGCGCGGTAGATCTCGGGCGCCTTCGTCGCCAGCGTCGCACCCAACAGCATACCGGTCAGGTCTACATCAACCAGGACCGAGCGGTTACCGTTCCACCAATCCAGGGCCAGCAGACCAGACTCCCCTGGTTTGAGCCCCGCCGCTTCGAGCTCGAGTGCCTTGTGCAGGTCAACCCTACGCTTGCGGGCCAAGGCGTGATACTCCGGCGGAACGGCTGCCTCCACAAACCAGGCGAAGATGTCCCCCACGCCCGACTGCCCCGCCTCGAAGCCAAACAAGCCTGGGATGATCCCGTCCTCGACGACGCCGCACATCCCCTCGACCATTCGCTCCTGCTCGCCCAGCACCATGTGGCAGATGCTGGTCCCCATGATCATCACCATCCGTCCCGGCTCGGTAACCGTCGCCGCGGGCACAGAGACATGGGCGTCGACATTGGCGATGGCCACCGCCGTCCCCTCTTCGAGGCCGGTCCACTTGGCAGCCTGCGGGCTGAGCCCACCGGCCCGATCGCCGATCGGCCTGATCTTCCGCGACATCTTCTGATCGATGACGCGCTCCAGGCGGGGGTCGAGGGCCGCGAAGAAGGAGTCCTTCGGAAAGCCCTCCCGTTTCGACCACATCGCCTTGTAGCCTGCCGTGCAGGAGTTGCGCGTCTCCTCGCCGGTGAGCTGCCAGATCACCCAGTCGGCAGCCTCAATCAGCCGGTCGGCCTCAGCGTAGATCTCCGGCGCCTCGTCCAGGATCTGCAGCGTCTTGGCGAAGAACCACTCCGAGGAGATCTTGCCCCCATAGCGCGTCAGCCAGGGCTCAGCCAGCCGGCGGGCGGTGGCGTTGATCTTGTCGGCCTCGGGTTGGGCCGCGTGGTGCTTCCACAGTTTCACCCAGGCGTGGGGCTTCCGTCGGTATTTTGGCAGCGTGCATAGCGGCGTCCCGTCAGCCAGGACCGGCATCATGGTGCAGGCCGTGAAGTCGATGCCAATCCCGATAACATCCTTCGGCTCGATGCCCGCCTCCTTGACCACCGCGGGAATCGTCCTCTTGAAGGTGCGGATGTAGTCCTCGGGATCCTGGAGCGCCCAGTCGGGCTCGAGGCGAACCCTCTCCCCGGGCAGCGCCTCGTCAATCACGCCGTTCTTGTAGGGGTAGACGCACGTGGCGATCTCCCTGCCACTACCGACTTCCACCAGCACCGCCCTGCCCGACTCGGTGCCGAAGTCGACCCCGACGGCATATTTCTTCCTGCCCATGTTCTCCTCCTGCCCCTTGCCATCGGACCACGCCTGGTCCGGGTCTTACACCGGGAATCAGACCGGCCTGTCGACCCGCCCGCAAGCCTCTTGGAATAGCCGCCAGAGTCCGGCAGCCACTTTGCCACATGCCCAGCGAGGCAGTCGGGGGAGCCGGCAGCCTACGGTTCTTCGCCCCACGCCTGGCGGACGACCTCCCGGTCTCCCCGGTCCTCCAGCACGGCGGCCTCGAAAGGAGGCTTCAGCCCGACGTCGACGCCCGAGGCCAGACCCGCCACCTCAAAGCCAAAGTCCATGCCGAAGAACTCGTGGCTGTTGAAGGTATTCACCTGCCTCGGCAGACCCTGGTCGTACCAGAAGACGAGGGTCTCGTCCCAGAACCCGAAGTCAAGGAGCGGCGAGCGATCCCGGGGCTGGTAGTGCATCGTGGCGCGGAACCGTTCGCGGTTGTTCATGCGGCTCCCGGCCTGATCTCAACCCGCCTCTTCCAGGTATTCGCGGTAGAGGCGCTGGATGTGTTCGAGTGGCCTGTGATAGTACTCATTGGGCGTGACATCGATCTTCACGGTGCGCGAGGGGGGGATCACCTGGGGCCGCGTCTCCGCAAAGCGTCGCAACGCCTCGGCGTGGGGCTTGAGGGAGCCATCCGGCCGCACGAGGCCGAAGTGACGTTCGTGTCGCCACTCGTTGCAGAAGGGGCGGTCCCACAGGCTCGGATCGTAGTCGGCAAAGCACCAGATCATCGCCCCTGGTGATCCCACCGCCTGGATGCGGGGGAGCACCTGCTCGACGTAACCGGTCATCGCCTCCTCGCTGGCCATGAACTGCCGGTGGGGCCTGCCGCGGAGTTCCCATTCCCAAACCGCCGAATCGCTGCCCGGTGACGTCGTGCATCCACCCCACTCCTCGGCCAGGGTCGGCTTTCCACACAACGCCGACGTGAGCGCACACAGGAATGGCACGAATTCCGGATCCAGGGGATTGCGCGCCCAGTCCTCATACATCGGGTAGCCGTGCATCACGGCGACGTCCGTCTCCTGGAAAACCTCGTTGATCCGCAGGCCATTGTCGCTCACCAGGCTGGCGATGTGCAAGCCACAGGTGACAGGATGGGCATCATCCAATTCATGGATTGTGCGGACCAGGCGTCTCACCCAATGCCTTCCGACAGCGTGATCGGGCGGCAACGCAAACAGATCCGGCTCATTGCCTAGATTCCACATCCAGATGGCCGGGTGCTGGCGATAGGCGCCGACGACGGTCTCAAGCAGCAGGGTCTCTGCCTGCAGAGCCGTTGGGTCGATGTAGGGATTGCGATACCCCACCTCGGTAAAGTCGTTCCCCACGGCTACCGGACGTGTGCCGCGGGGAGCTCGCGGATCCAGCAGCCAGCGCGGGGGCCAGTTGGGGCCGCTCATGTGGCCGGTGAAGAACGTCACATCGAGTCGCAGGCCAAAACGCTGGGCCAGGTCACAGACGATCTCAAAAGACCGCATACATCTTCGGTCTACCTGGTCGGGCTCGGGCTGCCAGTCGTCCCAGAACAGGAACAGGCGGACCACATCAAGGCGTAGCTCTGCGCACAGCGCGAACTCCTCGCGTACCTCTCCCGCGTCGAAGTCGCGCCAGAAAGCCACCGCCTTGCGGCGCGGCCAATAGTTCACGCCCAGGAGAAACGGTTCAGCCTGCATTCTGGCCTGCCTCCTCAACAGTATACGAGCGTTCGATCACAGCGAGGCCTGTGGGCCGGACCACAGCCAGCTTCAGCACACACGTCTCGCCGACTTTGGACCAAGTTCCCTCACCCGACCATGCCTCCCCCGGAGCCAGAGTTGGCGGGGGGAAGCCTCCGCAGGCGGGCACCGGGCTCTCATCGCGTGGTGCCACGGCCCATTGCAGACGTTGCCCCCGCAGCGCGTAGGCGGGCATGTCTGCCTCCAGCGGTCCTCGGGCGCGCAGGTGGATCTCCGCCCGGAGCCCGCCCAGAGCGTCGTGTAGCACTCCTCACGCAGCACACCCGCCGCCGCAGGTCCCCTTTAGGGGGAAGGGTGCGAAGGCAGGAGCGAAGGGGCGGCTCGCAAAGACATAAGAAGGCTGACCATTCTAGGCCCGCAAATGAGCAGCCAAGACTCATGCTAGCGCTTCCATAGCTTCTTCAATGCTGCCTCCACGGAATCCCGGGCGATCCTTTCACATGCAGCCGACAACCTTCCTGGGTAGCGATAGGCGAGCGGGGCCACATCGACCTCGTAGCCGCCTCCGGCGTGTGAGGTTTCCGTGTGCAGATAGCTGATGCAGCCATCCGTCAGGCTGGCGAACAGGGTGTGCCTGGCGGGCGAACCTGCCTTCACTGCCAGGCCGATCTCGGTGAAGGTCTCGGCGGCGAATGCCACCAGGGCCAGGTCGCCGATCCGCAGGGCGCTGATGCGCATCGGCACCGACCAGTATCCGCCGCGGGCTTCGATGCGGGATTTCCACGGATAGCGCTGGTCGAGCAGGGGGTTCGTCAGGAAGGCCATCCAGCCGGGCAGTTTGGCCAGCGCCAGGAGGGGTTTGGCGTAGCATTTCGGTGGACGGGGGGTGGTAGCCGGCGCCTCGGTCGGCAGCCAGGCCTCGACCCGCTCCAGCCCGAGCGGCAGGCCCGGCAACTCTTCGGACCCGCCGCGGGCGGCCGTTAGAACCGCCTCTGCCACGCTGCGACCCTGTTCAGCGACCATGGCTAAGGCGTGCGCATCCTCCCAGAACATCTCCGGGTTGAGATTCGCGGCCGCGCCCTGCAGAAAGAGCACCAGGCCGCCGAGTTCCTTTTCGACCCGCAGGCGCATGGCGCCGATCCAATCGGCCGAGACCAGCAGGTTGTCCGGTCCGAGCACGGTGCCGTGGCAGGCGTAATTGACGATGGTCGCGAGGCGGTCCCTCACCCCATCCCCTTCCCCAGCGGGAGAGGGGCGAGGCGTGAGGGGAATCACGCTCATCACCTGCAGCGAGCGGTCCACGACACCGTCCGGGTTGCGGCCGATCTCGTAGTGGCCATCCGGCTGCTGCTCGCGGCGGTTGATGGCGATGCCCGCCTGCCCGCAGGCGTATTCCAGCCGGACCGGAACTGCACCGGCTTCGGCCTCCCACACGGCGGCAACGATGGCTTCAACCAGAGAGTCGATGTACCTCCGATTCCGGCGCGGCGACCTGTCATCGGCATAGGCGATGGGGCCGGAGTGGGTGTGGGAGCAGCACAGCAGGATTTCGGTCGGGGCGACCCGTGCCCGCACGCGGTCAACGACGAATTCGTTGATGGCCAGCATATCCAGAGCCACGATCGCCAAGCGGGTGCTCCCGTCGATCAGGACCAGGGCGGTGGCCGTCAGGTCGTCGTGGGCACCGAGGTTGCCCTTGGAGCGGTCGCCATAGCCGATCAGGAAGATGCCCCGGGGTGGGGTGATGGTCCGGCGGGCGGCTATTCCGGAGTCTGCCATATGCTGTCTTTCTTTACCGCGAAGCATGCCAACCCCGGCACCCCCTGGCACGTACGCTGGTGCGACGCGAAGAAGAACTTGATTCCTTTGCGCTCTGGGCGTTCTTGGCGGTCAATTCATCCCAAGATTCTTCCGCGTCTCCTCGGGGGTGTCACCCAGGCGATACCGCTGGAAGATCAGGTAGCCGATCACGACGAACAACGCCATGACCAGGAAGGCGGCCCGTACGCCGAGCGGGTTGGCGCGCGTGTATCCGAACGTGTTGAGCAGTTGGGGCAGGACCAGCGCCCCCAGCGAGCTGCCCAGGCCGATGGCGAACGAGAAGGTCCCGTAGTAGATCGCCTCCCGACGGCGGCCGGTCAGCATCTCGTCGTAGTCCACCACGTTGCCCATCATGGCGTAGATGACGATCAGGTAGCCGCCCAGCATGACCCCGATCAGGGTCACCAGCAGGAAGGCCTGCATGTCCAGCGGCAGGGCGGCCGTCCCGCCCACCAGGAAGCCCAGCGCCACCACGATCGCCAGCCCGATCATGGTGAAGTTCAGCAGCCAGCGCTGGCTGCGGCGCTTGTTCCACAGCATCCAGATGGGACCGGTCAGTGCCATCATCAGGATCAGCACCCCCTGGAAGATGCCCACATCGGCCTCGCTCTTGCCGAGCACCAGGGTGACAAAGTAGGGGAAGTTGATCAACAGCATCTGGTAGCAGACATGTACGAACAGCGTCGAGACGAAGACGATCAGGAATTGCTTGTTGTGGAAGGTCGCCTTGAGGCCATCGATCGCCCGCATGGGTTTACCCAACGGACGGTCGGTCTCGCGCAAGCCGAGCAGGGTCAGGTAGATGGTCGCCACACCGACCACGCCGACCACCACCCCCATGTAGACCGCCCCGATGCTCTGGAACAACGGTGCGGCCACCAACGAACCGATCAGCACTCCGGCGATGCCGAAGACGTTCTTCCAGTAGCTCAACCCGACCCGGGCTTTGGAATCGGGCGCCATCTCGGGTAGCGTGCCGTCATAAGGGATGCCGACCAAGCTGTAGGCGGTGCGGTACATCAGGTTGACGAACATGAAGTAGATGGCGATCACCACGACGATCCCGGCCGGTGGGGTCCAGAGCAGGACCGCCCCCAGCAGGATGAATGGGGACGCCAGCACCAGGAAGGGCCGGCGCCGGCCCCAGCGCGAGCGCAGCGTGTCGCTCCAGTGGCCGATGAACGGGTCGATGACCGCGTCCCGCAGGCTGGCGACCGTCATCAGAACGCCGATCAGGGCCAGCGGCAGGTACTGCGTGCGACCCGAATCGGGCGGCGGGGCGTAGAAGTACAGGATCCAGGTGTCGATGGTAATAGCCAAGATGTTCAAACCGGCCGAGGCCATCGAGTACAGGGCAATGCGACCGAAGCTAAGTCTTGGACCGGGTGGGGCCATGGTATCCCCTCAGGAGGTGAGGATCTCGGGCAGTTCGAGGGTCTGGTAGCGGAAGGCCTCAGCGTAGTCGCTGCCAAGCTGGGCACCGAACTTGGCGTCATTGGCGCGCATGCCCAGGTCGATGAGCGGCTCGAAATGTGCCGCGTCGATCCCGGCCAGACGGGCTTCGTCCACCCCCATGGCGCGGGCTTCACCCAGCAGGTCGTCGATGGTCAGGACCATCTGGCAGTGGTAGGCATACAGGGCCTGGATTTTCCGTTCGATGGTGGCGGAGGTGTCCACCAGCTTGTTCGTCTCCCAATGGGCCTTGGAATACCAGTACCATTCGGTCACACGGTGCGGCTGCAGCCCCTCCGCCAGGTGCTCGGGGTGGAAGAGCGGCAGGGGTGCAAAGGACGAGCCATCCGAGGCCGCCAGGGCGACGGCGCGGTGGTCGGGGTGGTTCTCGAAGGGGGCGAACGGGTCCCAGCTGAAGAGGATGTCCGCCTTGAGCCTGCGCACGTAGTACATGATCTGTCCGCGCAGCACGGACAGCGGCACATCGCACAGGTCGCCGTCCGTGTAGCCGAGCAGGAAGACGCCCTTCGCCCCCAGGACTTTGCCGGCCGCCTCGGCTTCCCGACGGGCGACGGCTTTCAATTCCGCCGCGGACAGCCGATAGGAGCCACGCTCGTTGTCGGTGGCGATCAGCAGATAGACGTCATGCCCCTCGTCCGCCAGTCTGGCCAGAGTGCCTCCGGCCATGAACTCGGCGTCATCGCCGTGGGCGGCAACACTCAGGACAACTCGTTTGTTCATATTCATGTCGACTCCGGCCTTGCCATGCCGAACTTCCGAAGCTCGAAAAGCGACGGAAGCCGATTCTGGTTCAGCCCTACGAATCAGGACGAGGGTCCGCCTTCTCCGGTGATCAGGGCGCGCCGCTCCTGCATCTGGTCGTGCAGCCGCGCGGCGTCCTTGGGGAAGACCAGGTAATACAGGGGCGTGACCAGGAAGGCGATCGCCCAGAAGCCGCAGGTCAAGACGAGCAGGGTGCGGGAAAGCCCAAACTGGTCGGCATATTTCCCAAACAGGATGATGACCAGCGAGGCGAAGGCGCCGTTGACGAACTCAGTCAGGGCCATGGCGGTGCTGCGCAGCTCGGGGCGCACGGCGCTCTGCACCATCGGCTGCATGGCGCCACGCCGCGTCCAGTCCAAGAAGAAGCCGGCGATGATCGAACAGACCACGATGGCCGGGGTGGTGGTCGCCCGAGCGAACAGGTACCACATAGCTGGCAGGGCGATGGCAATGGACACCTGGGAGACGGCCGCCCGGCCGTATCTCGGCCAGCGGAGATAGGCCCAATCCCCGACCATGCCACCGACCAGGTTGCCCACCGCCAGGGCGATCACCACGCCTCCGAAGAACAGCGGGGCATCCGCTTCGGAGAAACCGCGATCGTCCACCAGCCAGGTGACGTAGAAGGTCGCCAGGGCGTTGATGGTGGTCAGCATGAAGATGCCCTGCAGGAAGTTCACCAGCACGGTCTTGACCCGCAGCAGCTCCTTGACACCCGCCAGGCGGAAGCGGAAGCGGGCGGCGGCCTCCTCGGTGATGACGGCTTCCAGCTCGGGTTCCGCCGCGCCGCGCACGGGCTCCTTGACCAGCAGGGCGATCACCAGACCGCTCAGGGCGCTGGTCAGGCCCAGGCCGATGAAGCCGATCCGCCAGCCGTTGGCGGAGATCCCGATCACCTCCCCAAATGCCAGGGCGCCGGCCACAATGCCGAACATGCCGATGGCGCTGATCGTGCCCATGGCACGGCCGCGCTGCTTCGGGCCGAATGCGTCTGCCAGCATGCTGAAGGCGGCGGGATACAGGCACCCCAGCCCGATGCAGGCAATCACGCGCACGGCCAGCAACTGCCAGTAGCTCGTCGCCAGCCCGCAAACGGAGGTCCACAAGCCCCACAACCCGGTGCCGATGACCAGGATCCACTTGCGGTTGTAGCGATCAGCCAGCATGCCCCAGAAGGGCCCGCTGAAGGTCTGGAAGATGACCCGGATGCTGTCGATATACCCCAGCTGGGCGTAGGACAGACCCAGAGCGGTGCGCACCGCCGGCCACAACATCGGCAGGGCCACATCCTCAGCCGAGTCGATGAAGAAGCCGAATCCTAGGGCCGTCAGGACGCGCGCCCGCCAGCCCCTGGACGGGTTCCTGGTTTGTGGAGAAATCCGCACGTTCTCAACCATTTTCCCCTCCCTTGGTCAGTCTTGTTCTGATTGAATCCCGAACTTCTCGCGCAGGGCGGCGTAGGTTTTCTGGCAGACGCCCAGGGCGTAGAACTCGCACTTCCACTGACCCCCCGGGCCACAGAACTCCTCCAGCTTTTCGTAAGGCACCTTCTCGGCCAGCCGGCGCTGCAGGTCCTCCAGGCGGTTCACGTCCCCAGGCTTGAGTCCCAGGTGCTTGAGCACGTCGGCATCCTTGGAGATCTTGTTCTTCCAGCCGGTCGAGCAGCGCCCTTCCTCCTCGGACCAGTAACCGCATTGGTAGCAGAAGATGTCATAGCCGTAGATGCTCTCCACATTCAGATCCGGATCGGGGATGAGCTTGTCGACCAGGTTGGCATATCCCAGGCGGAAGGTGGGCTGGATGATCAGGGCGCCGAAGGCCCCTGCGCACAGGTGGTGGTGGCCCATCAGGCGGATGCGGGCACCGATGTCAGCCGGGATGATCTGCTCGAGCTGTTCGGTGTCCCAGGGGGAGGCGTGGGCCTGCTCGAGGTCTGGGCGTGCGGGCGCGGATTGCTCCACACCCGGTAGGGCCTCAGCCATCATCTGGAAGAGCGGCTCCAGGTCACCGAAGCGCACCAGGCGGAAGGCCTCCCCCAGGTGGGTTTCAGGATCCCAGCCGGCCTGCACCGCCACGGCCTTGGCCTGCTCCTGCACGAACATGGCCAACAGCGGCCGCATGTCACCATCCACCGACTGCTCCAGCCAGGGCACCTGCTTGCCCCAGGTCCTGAGCTGCAGGCGCGACTGGTTGATGGTGTTGCGCATCATCTCACGCTGGGCGCACAGGGCCAGGATCTTGCGTTCGATGGTTTTGGAGACTTTCTCGACATGCGTCACGTTCGGCAGCTGGCGGGCAAAATACCAGCGCTCGCACACCGAGAACGGCTCCAGACCCTCCTCGAAGTGCTCGGGGTAATGCTTGTCGAAGCAGGCCACCCAGAAGGCCTCGTCGACGGCTTGTGCCACGCGGATGTGGTCCTGGTTGTTCTCGTACAGGCCGTCCGGGTCGAAGGAGAAGACCGCGTACGGCCGGTATTTGCGGAACAGGTAGACGAAGCGCTCGCGCAGTTTCCCCAGGGGGACATCCGCCAGCACGTCGGTCTCGAAGCCGAGTTCGACGATTTCCTGGATTCCCAGAATGCGGGCAGCCTCGCGCATCTCGTCCGTATTCCTTTGGATGGTTTCTTCGATCGATAACCCGAGCGAATCCTTGCGGTCGTCGGTGACGCGCACCAGGATCACCTTCCAGCCCTGATCGGCGAACTTGGCGAGCGTGGCCCCGCAGAAGGCGGCCGCATCGTCGGCGTGGGGGCTGATCACCATGGCAGTGTGCATATTCACCTCACTATGTTCCCGGCTCTCCAGGCCGCCCAGGATGGCGAGTTCTGACATGAGATATCCCCTACAGAAGACTTCGCACGGCCTCCACTACGGCCGGTCCCATTTCCTTGCTGATCGACATGGTCTCCTCGTAGTGTTTGCCGGGGTTGAACGGGTTGAGCGGGTAGCGGAAATCCTCCTTCGGCAGGATATAGCCCAGCTCGTCGTTGGCCAGGCTGATGATCCCGGCCACCTCCGCCCCGGCAGACTTCAGCTCGCGCTTGAGCGCCAGGCCGAGCTTGGGCAGCAGCTCGCCGGGGACGGCCGCGAACCAGGCCGGCCCGATCCTGATCAGGTTGACTTCGGAGGTGATGCAGCCCTGCCGGTCGCGCCCATCCGGCAGCAGCTTCCGGCGGAAGGCGAGCTTGAAGAGCAGGTTGGTCAGCCGGATGCACAGCTCTTTGGACTGCAGGCTGACGCTAGCGTACGCTTGAGCCGGAGCCGCTTCCAGGGCTTTCAGGCCGGCCTGAGCCAGGGCCCGGCCCATCGCCTCGGCCTCCTCGAAGGAGTGGTCGCGTACGTCGGGTGTCATCATGCCGCCCAGGGCGCCCGAGAAGAAGAGGCACGCTGCGCCGCTGGCCTGCTCCACCTCCCGGCGCAGGACGCCCGGGTAGTCGGCGCTGATGTGCGGGTTGTGCTCCCACAGCACCTCCGGGTGGCAGGGGAAGTTGAAGAGAGTGACCAGGGGCCGGCCTTCGGGATCCAGGAACTGGAGTACGGTGAGTTCGTCGTCCACGATCTCGGGGTCCCGGGCATTCTTGGCCAGCCCGGGAACATGCAGGCTGGCAGCCTTCATGGCTGGCGACTCCTTGGTCGCCGCGGCCAGGGACGAGAGGATCGTGGCGGTGATCGTGTCCTTCAGCCCGGCCAGATAGACCGGGTCCACCCCTGAGGTGCGGTCATCCGGACCCCACAAGCCCATCGTGTCGGGGCCGTGGTGCGGGTGGAGTGAGGCGATCAGGACCTCGGGCCGGTTGAGCCCGGCCGCCTGGCCGCGCACCCGCCGGATGACCTCCTGAACGTCCGGGCGGAAGAATCCGATCAAGTCCAGGCCGCACAGCACCAGGGTCCGTTCCGGGCTGCGCAGGGCCAGGGCGCGCACGGTCAGGTCCTCGTGGACCGATTCGGCGCGGCGGTTCTGCCCGAAGCCGGCCAGGTAGACCGGCCGCTCCAGGGAGGGGGTGATGACGTTCTGGGCATATCCGATGAACATAGGATGCCTCTCAGGCTGCACCCTTCTTGGCTTCCAGGGCGGCCCGGATGTCCTTCAAGCGCCGGCCATGCAGCGGGTACAACCAGAGCAGAGTGATCGCCAACAGGAAGCCTACCGTGGTCGGGACGGTCAGGAACAGGCGGAAGCCCAGCTCGACCGAGGCCGGCTGGACCTCCAGCAGGGTGTCGTAGCCGAAGGCGGGCATCATCAGCCCGAAGACGGTCGAGACCAGCAAGCCGCTCAAGGTGATCAGGAATCCGCTCATCCCGAAGTACATGCCGGCGCGCTGGTGGCCGGTCTTGACCTCGTCCTCGTCGACCACCTCGGTCATGATCACATCCCCGATCAGCACCAACCCGCCCAGGCCGATGCCGACGATGACGGCGGTGATGTAGGTGAAGAGGATGTTGGGGGAGAAGCCCATCGGAAGGATGCCGAGGATCATCACGGCGTTGGCGAGCATGAGCGTGCGGCGGCTGTCCAGTTTGTTGGCCACCCAGTTGCGCCAGGGGTAGAGGGAGAGCATAGCCACCAGGAAGGCGATGCCCAGGATGACTGTGGCCAGACTTTCATCCACTTTCAGGCTGTATTTCAGGTAGAACAGGATCCCGGTCTGCAGCAGCCCGGTGGCGAAGAAACGCATCGCCTGGGCGCCGGCCGCGGTCAGGTAGCTGCGGTTGAGGAAGGTGGCTTTGAGCGCCGCCCCGAACGGGAAGCTTGTATCCGTCCTCAGGTCCGGCCGCTCGAACAAGGCGGGGTAACCGACGTAGATGGCGATCACCGAAACGACCGCCAGCACGGTCGCCATGCCCGGCCAGCCGAGCAGTTCAGCCAGCATGGGCGGCAGGGCCGCGCCCAGCACCAGGGCGATGGTCTGGAAGATGTTCATCTTGGCGGCCACGTCGGTCCGCTCGCGGTAGTTGTCGAACATCTCGGGCAGCAAGCCGTAGTAGCCGGTGGCGATGGCGGTGTAGAGACCCTCCCAGACAACGATGGCGGTGCCGAAATAGAGCAGCAGACCCACCGGGTTATCACGACCGTCGAAGGGCGCCGTGAAGAGCAGGGCAAAGGCGACAGCATACGGCAGCCCTACGAACAGGATGTACGGGATGCGCCGGCCCCAGCGCGAGCGGGTGCGGTCGGAGAGATAACCCAGCGCCGGGTTGTTGAAGGCGTTGTAGATGGTGTAAAAGAACCAGAAGGTGGCGAACCATGTGGCCGGCAGGTTCATCACGTCCACGATATAGAAGGCGATGATGCCTGAAATGGCCTCGGCGGGTGTGGCCACGCCCAGGCTGGTCAGCGAGTACAGAATGCGGGTCTTGAAAGAGGTTTTGAATTCCTGGATTGCAGTCGTCATAACGGCTCCTCCTTGTTGGAGAAGAGAGCAGACGATCGTGGACGGCAGAACTCAGAGCGGAACCACCTTGCCGGTGCGTGCACTGCGTATGAGCGCGCTGATCGCCTGGGGAGCATGCAGGAAGTTCGGGGTGCCGATCACCAGGGCGTCGGCAGCGCCTGTCTTGATCAATTCCTCCACACGACGGTATTGCTTCTGGATGTGAAACTTCCTGGCGAATGCGGCAGCCTTGTCGGGGAATTTCTCCACCACGGCGGTCAATTCCCCCCCGTTGTTTTGTATCGCCCGGGCATGGATCGCGGCGATGTAACCCGCGCCTGCAATTGCGAGTTTCATGTTCCCTCTTGCGGGACATGGGCGATCCCGAAAGGCAGGGCATGCTTCCGGCAGTAGGTCGGCAGTTCCCGCAGCGTGTGGTGGACGGTTTCAGGCGGGATGCGCTCGAGCGGGATCTGGCAGACTTCCAGCGCCCGCCGCAGCGGCGCAACCTCCTGGCCCTGGCGGGCGGCCATCAGCAGAATACCCGGCCCAACCAGGTCGCCGTGCGGCCAGCCGGGACCAGTGAACTGCTCGACGCAGTAGGCGAAGTAGTGCTCGCTGCCCTCCTCCGGTCGGGCATGGCCGATCTGGTTGCACAACTTTACTTCTAGGCACAGGCAGTCCAACAGCTGCTTCAACCCGTCAGGGTTGCCGCGGCCCGCAGCCTCGGCACAATCCAGGACGGCGTTCAGGATGGATTGGGCCTTCTCGTAAGCCCAGGGGATGAGTTCCATCCCGGGCGGGTTCTGGCCGCGGGCATGGGCGAACTGCCAGTCCCAGCAGCCGGTGGCGATGGACAAGACATCTGTGATGCCGGCCGCCCGCAGGGAGGCGGGGGCAGCCGCGACTACCTCCAGGTCGAGGATCAGGCTCTCGGGCGGTTTGGTCTCAATGTAGTGGACGCAGCCCTCCTGGCGGATGCCCGAGGCGGGGGTGAAGAAGGCGTCCACCGAGAGCGCCGTCGGCAGGACGACGAGCGGCAGATCCAGTTTGACCGCCATGTACTTGGCCGCATCGGCTGTCAGCCCGCCTCCGACGGCATATACCGCCTCTGCATGCGGAATCCTCTGCGAGGCCAACTTTTCATCCCACTGTTCGGTGGTGGCTGCGGTGACCTCGAGCTGTTCGGCGATATTGAGGTGCAATTTGCCCTTGACCGCATTCCAGGCAGGCAGGGAAGTGACCAACAGCACCGGTCTGGCTTCCTCGACCCTCGAGAAGGACAGAAAGTTGACTTTGGGAAGTGCCGGGACGGTTTTCGGTTCCATGCGTGGAAACGTTCCTTATCCTCCAGGTTCAGCCAGCCCCCGAGGTTGAAGACGCGCAGGCGGATCGGGCCACCGCCGGCGGAGGCGGTCCGGCCTTCCTGGACCCGCAGAAATTCCATACCGGGCTATTCCTTCGAGCCGGTCAGTTTGATGCCCTGGATGAATGTCTTCTGGGCGCAGAACAAGGCGATAGCGATGGGCACGGTGAAGCGGCGGCGGTACCATGCAAAGCCCTCATCGTCGACATGGGCGGGGTGCGCGTTCCAAGTATGGGGAATCACCGCACCTTCCCAGGTCCGGTCGTCGAAACCGGCCCTCGCCCAGCCTTCGGCCTCGGCGCCCGGATCGGCGCAGAACCCCCATCCCTCCGACAATGGAAGAACTGGCGTCGGCACGGGGACCACGCGGCCAGTGCGGGAATAGGTGCGGCCAGAACCACCCTTGGCGGCGCGTGACGAGGGTTTCATTCAATCTCCAGGATCGCCGGCCGCTCGATGGGCCGGCCCTCGACCTCGACGCGCACCATCGGCCAGCCGGTGATGGCGGTAAGCGCCTGATGGCCCTGTCCGGTGATGAGAACGCTGTCCTCCGACTTGGTACCCCGGATCGACGGGTTCCACGCAAAGACCTGGCCCGACGACACGACCTCTGTTGACTCGAGATCGGCCACGAACTCGCGCGGCTCATAACCGGCCGGGCCACCCTGATGGTGATGTGGCCATTCCCCCGGGTAACCCACCTCGGCGTAGGCTGCCACCCCTTCGCGGAAGACCTCGCCAAGCGTCCGGCCGGGGCGGGTGGCAGAGATCAGCCGGGCGTCGACCCGAGCAACGGTCTCAGCCTTGCGGCGCAACTCGTCTGGAAGGCGGCCGAAGTGCACCAGGCGCGTGATCGAACAGACCAGCCCCTTGCGCCGGCCGCACAAAACGAGCATGGCATACTTCTCCAATGCCTTTTCCGTTGGCAGAGGATGCCGGAAGGCGAAGACCCGCCGATCGGTCGCGACCAGGTTCACAATCGCCTGGACGCCCCGACTCTCGGCCTCCTGGGCGAGCCGCCCCGCAATCGCATACTCGGTCTGGCCGGGACGCAAGGAGCGCGCGGCTGTGTCCATCGCCTCCGCGCACACTTTCCCCAACTCGCGAAAGCGCCCGCCTTCCTCCGGGGTGAGAAGCGCCCGCATCCGGGCGATGTCCACCGAGAGATCGCTGGCGCCAGGATGGGGCCCGTCTGCGCCCAATCGGAGGCCAGCCGCCAGCTCAGAGAGAGCGGTCTGGCCCTCATGCCAGGCCGTCACCCGGAACTCCCATCCCTGGTCAGCCAGCCGTTCCTCCTGCTGCAGGCGCGTGGCCTCAATGTTGTTGGTGATCAGGTACCGGTCCGAAGGTGTGACCAGCAAGGAGGCCTCGCCCATGGCGGCGGCTGTGTTCACGTAGGAGGCCGCGCCGCAGGTGGCCCAGGCGAAGCTGCTGACTCGCTCCAACAGCAGGCCATCCAGCTTGCGTTCGGTCAGCAGCCTGAGAATACGATCCTGCTTCACATCAAACTCGCTCATCGCAACACTCCTTCTTCGTGAGACTGCGCCGAACACGGGAGTTCACCCAACCCGCCGAGGATACTCTCTCCGCCATCTCCTGCCCAGCGCCCCGCGGTCGCCGAAGCTGCTCCGTTCACTCCCCAGACAGGCATCGCCTCAGCAGGTCGACCATGTCCTTCCGAGGTTGGCAATTCTGGAAGGCGAAGGACTGCATCATGCGATCGATCTCGTTCTCGCCCATTCCGCGGAACTGCTCGGCGAACGCGGGCAGCAGGATCTGGCTGAGCGCGCTCTCACAGACGGCTCCGTTGAGCTCAGCTTCGATCCGGGCGCGATCGATGGCCAGGCCCGCGGTCACCTGCTCGACATGGGCACGGACTTGGCCGATGCAACGGTCGATCTCACGGGCGGGCCTTTCGATCCAGTAGTCGGCGCGGAGCTCCCTCTTTGCCTCGCGAACCGGCTGGGTGCGACGCATCCAATCCGATTCCTTGTCCACGGTCACCAGACCCATCTTGCCGATGTCCTTGTAGGTCCACAGGGTCCAGTGATGTCCTTGCCCCTGAATGATCTGGATCTGATCTTCAAGGACGGTGAGGCGGAAGGCATCCTGCTTCCCCCCAGAGAAGATCGCCCCGAACTCGCCGACCCAGTTGGGAACGCCGTGACGCCGCATGAATTCCGCCCTTGTCCGGTACTCAGCCTCCAGACGTGCCCGGTCATAGAACACACCACCAATGTCGCCGGGATACGCCAGGTCCTCCAGCGCGGGTTCAGCGTAGTTGTGAGAGCTGTAAACGCTGTTCCGGTCGAAGGGCGGGTCCAGTTCCTCGAACTGCTGCGAGTAGTGGTTTCCCTCCAGGAACAGGATGTGGTCAGGGTCGATAGCCCGAATAGCCTTGGTCACGCGCCGGTAGAAGTGATTGAGCCATGCAACCTCATCGGCATCCGGTTCGTTCATGAGATTGTACCCTGCCACGGTGGGGTCGCCCCGGTATCGCCTGGCCAACTCCTGCCACAAGGCCACGGCTCGATCTTCAAAGAGCTTCTGACCGAAGAAGTGCGGCCAACGGCAAGGATTGTCACAGTGCCAGCCGCGGTTCTGCCAGCCTTGGACCGCGTGCAGGTCGAGGATCACATACAGCTCGAGGCCGCGCGCCCAGCCGATGACCCGATCCAACAGATCGAACCCTTCGCCCTGGTATTCGAATGGACTGTCGTCGGCCTCGAAATGCCGGTAATTGAACGGAATGCGGACGACATTGCAGCCCAGGTCTCTGAGGAAACGCAGGTCCTCCTCGGTGAGGAAGTAGTCAAGGAAGCGCGCAAAGAAGAAACGCGCCTCGTCCTTGCCCAGGACGCGGCCCGTCGCCGCTCGGAAGCCGCTTTCGTGCCCAGGGTAGCCAAGGATGAAGTTCTCCATGTTCATCCAGCCGCCCAGGCACAAGCCTCGTAGGCGCACGGTCTCGCCCCGGCCGTTAACGATGCACGAACCCTCGACCTGGAGCAACTTCGACTCGCTTCCCATAGCATCCTTCGATCGCGCTGGACCGTTTCCGGCTGCCCGGCGCGAATCGCCTCCAGGTTCAGCCTCGCCTCAGACGCCTCGGCCAGATCCGGTCCTGAGCCAAGCAGGCCAGGCCCGTCTGCCCGACGTGCTCCCGCAGATCTCCCGGATGAGCGCTTCGGCCTCGGCCTTCTCCATCGCCTGCAGAATGTAGAAGGCGAAGCCTTTGCCTCCGAGCTCCCGCGCAATTGTACGCGCTCCTTCCGGGCTGACAGAGACCTGGCACAGTTTGCCGGCGTCGCGGATGCGCTTCAGCAGCGGCAGCCATGCCTCTGGAGGCGGCGCCCCGTCGCCCGGCACCCACTGGATCCCCCGCAGACGCTCCAACGAGAGGAGCATGTCCAGATGCGGGATCGCCCGATTGCCATCGAGATGGTAGAAGGCGTGGTCGATGGCGTCGCAACAGGCCGCCAGGTCAGGCAGGGCAAAGCGTTCAAACATCTTCGGGGAGATCATGAAGGAGAAGTCGCATTGGAGCATGTAGCCTCGGCCGTTTGCCCAGACCGGCGCCCAGGGCATCGTCCCGCGGCATCGGCTGCGGATGATCGAATCGAGCTCGTCGTAGTATCGCAGCCACAGCCGGTTGATCTGCCGCGCCAGGCGCTCGACCTCCTCTGGAGCATCGTAGAGCTCATAGAGCAGCCGCTGGGTCGTGCGGAAGGATGCCACGACGTCGAGCGTGCCGCCCAGGTCGGTGTGACCAACGGCGGCGCGACCCTCCCAACGCTCGACGGCGAGTCGGGTGAGTTCTCGGACGCGATTCCACCACGGGTTACCGTCATCAAACTCGGGATGTGTATCCTCGATCCGCTTCTCCTCCGCGGGCGAGAACCACACCGTCGTCAGGGTGCACTCCATGTTGCCGCCCAGGAACGCAGCCACCACGCCCGGGCCGAAGTTCGGCCACCACCGGGGGAAGGCATCGCCGTAGTAGCGCCTAGCCTCCAGCCTCTCCTGATAGTGATCGATCAAGGCGTCGGCCGGCATTTCAATCGGGAAGCTCGAGGCGAAGAGGTCCTCCCATGGCTGCAAACCCAGGGCAACCGCACTGGAGCTCGGATCCTCATGCTCGATCAGGACAAGTGGGCGCGGCAACTCCCCCGCCCACCAGGCCGTCCAGTCTCGCTCGACCCGTTCCCAATCCTGGTCCGTGAAGTTCAGGCGGATGCTCGTAGTCGTCCTCCGGAGGGCAGGATAGGCGACTCAGCTCCCTGGCAGTGCCTCCACCCGGATCGGCAATCGACGGATGCGCCTGGTGGTGGCCGTGAATACAGCATTAGCCACGGCGGGGGCAATGAGGGGAACGCTCATCTCGCCGATGCCCTGGGGGTTGCGCTCGCTGGGCAGGATGTGCGTCTCGATGACCGGAATCTCCCCTATGCGGAGCAGTGGGTAGTCGTCAAGACTGGCCTGCTGCACGCGCCCGCCCTCTAGTGTGATCTCACCCTGAAGGGCCGTCGTGAGGTGTACGATAGCACCGCTCTCGATTTGCTGCTCGACGATGGGAAGGTTGATGACCAAACCGGAGTCACCCGCCTGGGACGTGCCATTCACCGTCAGCCTGATCAGAGCCATGGGTCTGTCCCTCGTGTCCGCGTGCCGCCCGGGCTAATCCGTGGGCGTCAGCACCGAGACTCCGTAGGGCAGGAGCATCAGCTCGCCGGATACCCGTTGGCCTTTCAGGTGATCCTGGGCGGGCCAGGGGAGCGACAAGGACTTCGCCGACCGTTCGTGGTTGATCACAATCCACACCGGATCGCCCTCCGGCCTCATCCGCCGGCGGACCTCCACACCCGGAGGCGATTTCATGACCGGCCTCACCACAGCGGTCTCCAGAATTCGGTCGATCAGCGCCTGTTGCGCGACCTCATCCAGATAGGCGCCTACAAAGTACACCAGGCCCCGGCCAACCGCATGCACGCTGATCGCCAGCTGATCGTCCAGCCAACCATTCGAGACCCCGTACCGGGCGATCGGGCTGGTGTACCTCTCGTCCCGGACCTTAAGCCGTTCCGCCCACACCCTAGCCTGGCCGCTGAACCAATTCGCCTTCACAGGCACAGGATCGAGCAAGGCGTAGTATTCCTCGACCTCGACCCCTGCCAGATCTGCCAGAGGCCCCGGTTGGCGGGCCGGCAGCAGGGCATTGTTGCCATCTTTCATCCCCGTCCGCAGCGTGAGCACCAGATGTCCCCCTCGCTCGACGAACTTACGCATCTGCGCCACCTGCTTCTGGTTGACCAGCAGTAGCGCAGGCGCAATCACCAGTCGATAGCCCTCCAGCGGCGCATCTGCGGAGATCACGTCGGTGCCGACGTTTCGGGCCGCCAGGGGGCGGTAGTAGTTCTCAAAGTGAGCGACGTAATCGAACTCGCGATGATGGCGCTGCCACCCAATTGCCCAGCGGCTGGCGTACGAGTTAAGCAGAGCAACCTCGGCCACCGGCGACGAGCCTGCCAGCAGCGGCGAGATCTTGGCAAGGTCCTGTCCAAGCTGCTGAGCCTCGGCGTAGAAGGGCCGGGGCTGGCCCGACTGGTCGATGAGCGTGCCGTGGTACTGCTCCTGCCCGTTCAAAGCCGAACGCCACTGCCAGTAGAGCACCGCATCCGCGCCATGAGCGATGGCATGCCAGGCCATAACCCTCGCCTCGCCCTGGTCCAGCGTGTTGTTCACATCTCTCCAGTTGATATTGCCCGGCTGGGTCTCGATCAACCAGAAGTTACGGCGCTTGAAACCGCGGGTCAGGTCGTGGACCGCGCCCGTCGTCAGGTAGTCATGATGGCCATCAGGGACGTACCAGTCCCAGGCAGCGAGGTCGAGATCCTCGGTCATGGCGTAGTAGTCGAGACCCTCAAACCAGCCCATGAGGTTGTGGGTGATCCACACACCCGGTCGCAGGCGAGGCCGCAGCAGATCGATCTGCAGTCTCTGGTAGCGCCGGTAGCTTTCGGTGGCGAAGCGCCGCCAGGCCAGCATCAGACCGGGATTGTGAGGACCGACCGGAAGCGGGATCTGATCCCAGGCCGAGTATGTCTGGCTCCAGTAGCGGGTGGTCCAGGCAGCGTTGAGCGCCTCAAGAGAGCCGAACCTCTCGGCCAGATACGCCTGGAAGAGCCCCCGGCACCGATCGCAGTAGCAGACCCGGTTGAACTCGTTGTCGATCTGCCAGCCGATGACGTGCGGGTTGGTGGCGAAGCGCTCGGCCATTGCCCCCACAATGCGACGGGTGGCTTCGTGAAACTCCGGTGAGTTGACGCAGTAGTGACAGCGGTTCCCAAACTGGACTCTGCGTCCGCTCTCATCGACCGCCATCAGGTCGGGATGCTGTTGTACAAGCCAGGCTGGCGGGGCAGCCGTCGGAGTTCCAAGGACTGAGACGATACCTGCGGAGGCCAGCTGTGAGATCGCTCGCTCCAGCCAGTCCAAGTCGAACGCACCCGCCTCGGGTTCCATGGCGGACCACGCGAACTCAGCCATCCGGACGACGGTCAGTCCGGCTTGCTGCATCAGGCGGATGTCCTCGGGCCATCGCGCCTCAGGCCAATGCTCGGGGTAATAGGCGGAGCCCAGATGGAGCTGATCTGCAATGGACGCTGTAGACATGATCACTCCGATCCGTTCATCCCTGGGCGCCCTCGTGGAAGTAGACGTCCCAGCCCAGGTACTTTCCCATTGCCTCGGCGACGGCCGACGCCGATTGCGACAGGTTAATGGCAACATGGTGCTCGTAGCCGTTCTCACAGATATGGCGCAGTAGCCGCTGAAGCTTGGGCACGTGAACCACGCCAAAACCGCCGAACGTCTGGAGAGCATCGCGGGTGACCTCGCCCTCGCCGAGGTAGGCGAGGATACGGCCGTTCAGATCATCGGTCGATACACGGCAGAACGTGAACGGCCCCGGGCGGATCCGCCCAACGATCGTCCCGTAGGTGTTCTCCTTGCCCACCGTGCCGGCGATGATGGCCTGGTAGTCCATCACCGCCTCCTCGAACATCGCCTTGGGCAGGTTCGAGCAATGGAAAACCACGCCCTTGTCGGGATCATCAGAGTAGTTATTGTTCCAATCCACCAGGGCGCTCGGCTTGCCGGAGGCCAGGACCATCGCCAGCATGCCCACCACGCCGGGGATGTCGGTCTCGCAGGCGCTCGGCAGGAGCGAGTTGCTCATCATGCTCATCAGCGTACACGGAACCACGCCATAGAACTCCTCGATCGAGGTCCAGCACTGAATGGCACTGGCCTGCAGGTTGCTGGCCGCCATCCACTCTTCGACCACAATTCCGAATCGAGCCATCCGGGCCAGGCCCTCATCGGGGATTCCCTTCGTCGGAACATAGCCGGTGATCGCTCCCAGCTTGGCCTTGAGCCTCGGATCGTTGTCCTTGATGCGAGCTGTTCGGCCGAAGACCTCGGAGAGATCGAGCGTCTCGACGCTGATGCCGGATCGCTCGAGCAGCTTCTCACTGTAGCGGACCGTGTTGAAGGCGGCCGGGCGGGTACCTATGGCCCCAAGCCGGGCGTGCCTCAGCCCGCGCACGACACGGCAGACCGCGCCGAACCGGCGCAGGTCTTCCCGGAAGGATTCGCTGCGCGGGTCAACGGTGTGCAGGCGGGTCAGGCTGAACTTGATTCCATACTGGAGCAGGTTGTTGCAGGCCGACATCTTGCCGCAGAACGAGTCACGGCGATCGGCGATCGTCATCTTCCCGGTTTCGTCGGGGAAGGCCTGGATCAACACAGGGACGTCCAGCCCCGCCCAACGCAGGGCATTGGCGATGGCTCGCTCGTCGCCGAAGTTCGGCAGCGTGACCAGGACACCGTCAATTTGCCCGCTGTGCTGCTTGAAGAGGGCGGCGCACTTTTGGGCGTCCGCCAGACTCTCGATGCTGCCGAACTTGGTGTCCTCCGGCCCCAGGGCGACTGCCCCGAAACCCTCCTCCTCCAAGACCTGGAGGACGATTTCCCGTCCGGTCTTGCACAGATGGTCCGGGAAGAAGCCCCGGTTGCCTACGATGACACCCAACGTGGTTCGCTTGGTTTGGAGCGCCATGGCTAACCTCCTCCTACCTTATGCTGGGAACATGAGCTCGCCCAGGCTAGAAGACTCATCCCCATCAGGGGTAGCAGCCCGCATGTCGGCTAGCGGCGAGAGCTAGGACCGTTGCACGAGTCCCTGCAGATCAACTCCGTCTTGAGCAGGACCTCGTGCCGCTCCCGCCTGGGATCGTCGATCAACTCAATCAGCAGTTGCGCCGCCCGGGCCCCCACCTGGCGCATGGGTTGGCGCATCGTGGTCAGGGGCGGGTGACAGAAGGCGGCGC
>CAZEMA010000022.1:0-28463 GCA_964513155.1 uncultured Anaerolineaceae bacterium | reverse complement strand
GCGGCCAACGGCGTCAGCCCGAGCCCGACGTTGGCCCAGCGACCGCGTGGTTCAACCACACCCGCTGCTCCCATCGGTGGACGACTTCAAAGGCCCCGCGCGATCATCGGCCAGGCTTGTACAGCCCGGCGCGGTTGACACCCAGCATGCCCGCACGGTAGGACCGCTCGTCCGCCAGGCAAAGCGCCTGGATGCTGCGCTCACTGAGCAGGGGAATATGGCGTATCTCGTCTAGCCGCTGGGCGACCGCGTCCATCGGCTCGTCACGCACCATCCAGTCCAGCCGATCGAAGGTCCTCATGTTCAGGGGCAGGGTATAGCTGCGCAGCGTCTTCTCCCTGTGAACATTGAAGAAGACCTCAAAGTACGACATCACCAACTCACGCAGCGTCCGGTGGATCGGCTCGCGGTAGCGGAGCCCCACGAAGTTAGACTTGGCCACGGCTCCCCAGAGCCCATCCCGTTTGTAGAGCGCAAGAACGTGGTCGTCGTCTCGCACCGAGTGCATGTCCAGGATCAACGGCGGGTAGCCCAGCCGCCGCAGCGCCGCAGCGGCAAAGAGAGCGCCATCGTAGCAGTGCGCCTTGCGGTCCTGCAGGACGCGCCGCGGGCAACGATAGATCGGGTCGGTGCTGTACGGTATCCGATCCAGGAATGCCTGAATCTTGGGTGGCGACTCCAACCCAACCAGGACTTTGAGGTCTCGCCTCCCCAGGGCATGCTCCAACTGCTGCACGGTGTCCCTCCCTACCCCATCGCTGGCCCAAACACGCCGGAGTCGTTTCCCGACATTGCGCGACGCGGGAGAGCCCGGCCAGGGCAGCCTCGCCGCCCTGGATCGGGCACTCCCGCCAGACCGACCTCATCCGGAGTTGATGTTCAAGGACCCGGATGGCCCATTGTGGCCATCCGCTGGCCTACCGAGCCAGATCGAGCGTCACTAGCACCGGCAGGTGGTCCGATGCCAGGGTGTTGATCGTCTCCGCCGACTCGGCCGCGAGATCCGGCGTGTGCCAGATCCAGTCGATGCGCTCGTAGGGAGCAACGGCCGGCCAGGAGAGTCCTTCCCCTGAGCCAGCCTCCGCCCACGAGTCAGCGAAGCCAGCCTGGGCAATCAGATCCATCTCGGGGAAGCCGGGTAAGGAGTTCATGTCGCCCAGGATCAGGCTCATTCGGCGTCCGCCCCAGAAGTTGAGCAGCACCGGCACCTGGGCCAATCTCGGCTCGTGTTCGGTTTCGACGTGGTGCAAGTGAGTGGCGATCACCAGCAGCGGTTCAGCGCCGCCCACCTCAACCTGTGCCCACAGGAAGCCGCGCTGCATCAGGGTTCCTGCCAGCGGCAGCAATCCCCAACCATGGGCGGCCACAGGGTAGCGCGACAGGATGGCGTTGCCCCAGACAGGGTCCGTCGTCCCTCGGAACACGATGGGCATCTCCAGGCGCCGCGACAGCCAGCCGACCATGTCGGTTGAACCGTCGAGTAGCCAACCACGCGAGACCTCCTGCAGGGCGACGACGTCGGCCCCGCTCGCCTCGATCACCTGGGCAATTGCCTCCAGGTCCTGCCGCCCCTGGCTGTTGAAGGCCGAATGCAGGTTGTAGGTCATCACACGGATGGGCATGCCTCGAGGTTCGGCTGCCTGCGGCATAGGCCCTGCCGTGCCCCAGTAGATCAGCGCCACCAATACCAGCGCATTGGCTACGACGACCCCCGTCTTGTCAGGCCAGGAGGACAAGCTCCACTTCCGTGTCCGCAGCACGCAGTAGACAATCCCCAGACCAACGAGCACTGCCGCGCCGGGCAAGTAGAACGACCGGGGAATGGGGATGCCGATATCGAGCGAGACATAGTAGAGGAAGGCCAGGATCAGAAACAAGAACATCCCGGATGCGACCGTCACCGTCGTCCGGCCGAGTCCGCGTCGCGAGGCCGGCACGACCACAGCCGCGAGGAGAGCCCAGCCCCACCCCAGCAGGAGTTGCACGATTCCTACAGCATAGGCGAAGGACAGGCTGCGCAGCTCGGCGCCCAGGACGACTACGAAGAGGTACAGGGCTGCGCCCACTCCCAGCACGATCCGGAAAGGATGCCCTCGGGCAAAGCCCCACACGAGCCCCACCGCGGCCAGTACGTTGCCCAGCATCACCACAAGGAAGCCGAGAGGCATGTCGAGCCCCGCGGCCTCCGCGATCCATCCCTGATTCTGGAAGATGATGGCCTGCACCATCAGGTAGGGTCCCAGCGCCAGGAGCGGCAACGCCTCCCCCCATCCCCCCTCGGATAGCGCCTCCCCCGAGGGCATGGGTTCCATCGCCAGCAACAGCACCGTGAGCACTGCCATGAGAAGGACGACGACAAGCGCAATCAAGCCAGGGATCCAGGAGAGGTCGAGCGTCCCTGCGACCCCCTTGATGGCGCTATCCAGGGCGAGGCCGAGCAGCAGGCCGTAGGCCAGACGCGGCGCGGCCTCTAAGCCCCCGCGCGCCCGCAAGTGGCCGATCCAGACCGGCAGGAAGAGCACGAACAATGCCGATCCCGCCAGGCCCAGCCACAGATCGATCGCCGGGGAGGTGATCACCTGCTCGGCCAGGCGAAGAACGGCCAAGCCGCCAGCGGTCAGCCAGAGGGCACCCTTAGCGCCCATTACCCGCCGCAGCCCCGCCGCCAGGAACCCGACCAGAAAGGTGGCGAAAGCGTAGCCGCCCAGCGAGATCGAGCCGGCACCCCGAGTGTCCTTCAGGTACCAAACCAGGCTGGGAAAGAGGATGCGCAGCATTTGCAGGCCAAACACGATGACCAGCATTGGCAGCAGCAGAGATCGCAACGTGCTCAGGCTGAACACGGTACGCCGAGGCGCGTCCATAGGTGCCTCCTGGTCTGCCCGGAATGGCAGGTGATGCGGGGATTATAGCCTGCCTGACGTGCCAAGTGGCCATGGGTCAAGTGTGAGGTGGAGAGTGTTGAATAACCCCCGGTGGGAGAGGATTGGGCATATCTGGTGGTGTGGGCTGCGCCCACACCACCAGATATGCCCAATTCCTTCTATCACACTGGGGTTATTCAACACTCTTAGGCGACCATGCGGGGGCCCGACGGGGCGAGACATAGGAACACTCGGCTCGGGAGCACGGAGACACGTTTATGGGATAATAGGAGCCTCCAGAAGGGAGGTCGGCACGTGGAGTTCAAAACGCTCTGCGTCCTGGGGATGGGCTACATCGGCCTGCCCATGGCCACCACCTTTGCCACCCACGGCCTCAAGGTCGTCGGTGTGGACGTCAACCAGCGGGTCGTTAGCGTCCTCCGCAATGGCCAGATTCACATTCAGGAGCCGGGGCTACGAACGCTGGTGCAGGCGGCCTTCGATTCCGGCAACCTGCGGGTGAGCGCCGAGCCCGAGCCTTCCGACGCCTTCATCATCGCCGTCCCCACACCCATCCTGGATGACAAACGCTCCGACATGCATTTCGTGGTGTCGGCCACCGAGTCGATCGTCCCACACCTGCGCCGCGGCAACCTGGTCATCCTCGAATCCACCTCCCCGCCACGCACAACCCTCGACCTCGTGGCGCCGATTCTGGAGCGCTCGTCCCTGCGGGCCGGCATCGAGTTCTACCTTGCCTACACTCCCGAACGGGTCTTGCCCGGCCAGATCCTGCGGGAGCTTATTGACAACGCCCGAGTCATCGGCGGCATCGACCGGGCCTCGGCTGAAGCTGGGCGTGATCTGTATGCCACATTCGTCCGCGGCGAGATCGTCCTCACCGACGCCACAACCGCCGAGATGGTCAAGCTGATGGAGAACACCTACCGCGACGTCAACATCGCGATCGCCAACGAGTTTGCCCGCCTGGCTGAGCGGTTCGGCGTCGACGTCTGGGAGGCGATCAGCCTGGCAAACCGCCACCCGCGCGTCAAGATCCTGCGACCCGGGCCGGGCGTCGGCGGGCACTGCATCAGCGTCGATCCCTGGTTCCTGGTCGAGGCCGCGCCGGAGCTCTCGCCGCTCGTCCGCCAGGCCCGCCTGGTCAACGACGGCCAACCTGCCCATGCTGCCCGCCTGGTCGAAGCCGCACTCAACGGGCTCTCCGGCAAGCGCATCGCCGCCCTCGGCCTGGCCTACAAGCCCGACGTGGAAGACCTGCGCGAGAGCCCGGCCATCGAGGTCGCCCGACTCTTGGCGAAGGCTGGGGCGAAGGTCCAGACCTATGAGCCCTTCGCACCGGAGACCACCGCGCCCGGGTGCATGGCTGCGCCGTCTCTCCCCGACACGCTTCGCGGCGCCGAAGCCGTCGTTCTCCTCGTGGGGCATCGCCAGTTCCGCCAGACCGACCCGGCCGAAGTGGCTGCCGCCATGACCGGCCGCGTCGCCATTGATTGTTGCGGAGCCTGGGATCGGGAGGCTTGGAAGGCGGCAGGGTTTCAGATGCATGTCCTGGGGACGGGTCAGGGTCATGTCTGATCCTCGGATCCGAGTTCTCTCCGTGTTCGGTACTCGCCCGGAAGCGGTGAAGATGGCGCCGGTCATCAAGCGCCTGGCGGCCATGCCCGATGTCCAGTCCCGAGTCTGCGTCACCGCCCAGCATCGGGAGATGCTCGACCAGGTGTTGGGGCTTTTTGACATCCGCCCCGACTATGACCTGGACCTGATGCGGCCGGATCAGCCCCTGGCCGCCCTGACTGCGGCGGTCTTCACCGGCCTCGACCCTGTGCTGCAGGAGATCAAGCCGGACTGGGTGCTCGTCCAGGGTGACACAACGACGGTCATGGCCACGGCTCTGCTGGCTTACTACCACCGCATCCGGGTGGGCCACGTCGAAGCCGGGCTGCGCACCGGTGACAAGTGGCAGCCTTTCCCCGAGGAGGTCAACCGCCGCGTCGCCGGCGCCGTTGCCGACCTTCACTTCGCCCCAACGGCCTGGGCACGCGACAATCTGCTACGGGAGGGGGTCGCTCCCGACCACGTGGTCCTCACCGGCAACCCGGTGATCGACGCCTTGCGATCGGTCGTCGCCCGCCCCTACGACTTGGCCAGCGGGCCGCTGGCGGGGATCCCGCTGGATCGCCGCCTGATCCTGGTCACCGCCCACCGGCGCGAGAACTTCGGCCAGCCGCTCGAGGACATCTTCGGCGCGCTGCGCCGCCTGGCCGAGCTCTACGCCGGCGACATTCACATCGTCTACCCCGTGCACCTCAACCCCAACGTCCGCAGCCCTGCCCATCGCATGCTCGGTGGCGTGGCCAATGTCAGCCTGATCGAGCCGCTGGATTACCTACCCATGGTGCACCTCATGCAGCGCTCCTACCTCGTGCTCACCGATTCCGGCGGCTTGCAGGAGGAAGCGCCCGCGCTGGGGGTACCGGTGCTGGTCCTGCGCCGGGTGACCGAACGGCCCGAGGCGATCGAGGCCGGCACAGCCCTCCTGGTAGGCACTGACCCCGAGCGCATCCTGACCGCGGCCCGGCGCCTACTGGATGATCCTTCCGCCCATCAGGCCATGGCCCGAGCCGTGAACCCCTTCGGCGACGGGCACGCCGCAGAACGCATTGTGGAGGCGCTGCTTAACGCTTCCGCTGCCCCGCCCTTGTAGGCGCCGGGCCGCGAGGAGCCTCGGTGCCGGACACGCCGACCATGTCGCCAAGCCTGCGCCTCTGCCTCGTGACCCGCATCCCAGGCGCGGCCGGCCCTGCTAACTTCCAGCGCCGGCTGGCGTCCGGGCTTGCGGCACGCGGTGTCCAGGTCTGCTATAGCCTGGAGGAGAGGCCCTACCAGGCGGCCCTCGTTATTGGCGGGACGCGCGACCTCGCCGGACTGTGGCGTGCCCGTCGGCGCGGCATCCCCGTCTTCCAGCGACTCAACGGGATGAACTGGATCCACCGCCAGCGCCGCACCGGCTTGCGTCACTGGCTACGCGCCGAAGCCAACAACGCACTGCTTCACCTGATCCGCAATCGGCTCGCCGACCAGGTTATCTACCAGAGCCAGTTCGCCCGGGAATGGTGGGAACGGATCTATGGGCCTGCACCCGCGCCGGCCAGCGTCGTGTACAACGGCGTCCCGCTTGATCTCTACCAGCCTCGACGCCCTGGGCAGCCTCCAACCGACCGCACTCGCCTGCTGGTCATCGAGGGCAACTTGGCAGGAGGCTACGAGATCGGGCTCGAAGCGGCATTCGGGCTGGCCCGGCGGTTGCAGGAGAGAGGAGCCGTCGAGGTCGCCATCGCTGGGCGCGCCCCCGAGGCACTGATGCGCCGCTGGGATGCAGAGGCCGGCGTGCCTATCCAATGGCTGGGGCTTGTGCCGACTGAGCAGACTCCCTCACTCTACCGCGGCGCGCACCTCCTCTACGCTGCCGACATTCACCCTGCCTGCCCTAACGCGGTCATCGAGGCCCTCGCCTGCGGTTTGCCCGTTGTCTCCTTCGACACCGGCGCCCTGCCGGAGCTCGTGACGGGTGATGCGGGTCGTCTCGCCCCCTACGGTGGCAACCCCTGGAAGTTGGATCCGCCCGACATCGAAGGCCTGACCCAGGCCTCGCGCGAGGTTCTGGCCGATCAGCCTCGCTTTCGCCTCGGCGCCCGGGCCCGGGCCGAGGCCGGGCTTGGCCTCGAGACGATGGTAGACGGCTACCTCCGCACGTTAGGCTGGAGGGAGGCGGAGCCGTGACTTCACCCGTCCTGCGCCTTGCCTCCTTCGCCGCCCGAATCCTTCCCGCGCCCGCCCGCCGCGCCCTGTACCGGCTCGGCCCCTTCACCACTTTGACCCGCCGCCTGCTCAACCAGGCCGCCCCCGCAGGCCCGACCGAGGTCGCCGTCGCCGGCGGCGACCTGGCCGGCACCCGCCTGATCCTCAACCTGAAGACCGAGAAGGACCTGTGGCTGGGCACCTACGAGCCTGATCTCCAGGCCGCCCTCAGGCTGGCCTGCCGGGAAGGCATGACCGTCTACGATATCGGTGCCAACATTGGCTACGTCGCCCTTCTGGCGGCGCGGGCGATCGGTCCCAGCGGCCGTGTGCTCGCCTTCGAGCCGCTCCCTGCCAATCTCAAGCGCCTGCAAGCACACCTGGCCCTTAACGGAACGGGGGCCAGGATTACGGTTGTGCCAATGGCGGTCGCCGAGGGGGCGGGCATGAAGCGGTTCCTGGTTCACCCCTCCGGAGCGATGGGCAAGGTCAAGGGTGCCGCCGGCCGGGCTGAAGCGTACTCCGCCGAGATCGAGGTCGAGACCATCGACCTGGACACATTCACCTTCGGACGAGGCAACCCGCCACCCGACCTCGTCAAGATGGACATCGAGGGCGGGGAAGTCTTGGCGCTGCCAGGAATGCGCCGCGTGCTGGCGGAGATCCGCCCGACGCTCCTGATCGAGTTGCACGGCCCACAGGCCGCACAGGTCGCCTGGGACACGCTCACGCAGACCGGCTATAGTCTGCACCAGATGCGGCACGGCTTCCCCCTCATCGGGCGGGTCGAGGACCTTGCCTGGAAGGCGTACGTCGTTGGCCTGCCACCAACCAGCAAGGGCCTGCCATGACACAGGCTCCCCTCTTCCCTGGTAGGGTCGGCTTGCAGCAGCGGGTTCTGCCAATCTACCGCGCTGCCTTCTTCGACCGATTGGCGGGAGCCTGTGCTGGCGGGCTGTCCGTCTTCGCCGGAGAACCTCGCCCAAGCGAAGCGATCCTGACGGTGGACCGGCTGCAGACGGCAAGGTACGTTGCAGGGCGCAACGTCCATCTTTTTGGCGGGTCCATTTACCTCTGTCTCCAACCCGACCTTCTGGGCTGGCTAGAGGAGTGGAACCCCGACGCATTGATCCTGGAGGCCAACCCCCGCTATGTGTCCAGCCGAAAGGCTGCGGAGTGGATGCACCGGCGAGGCCGCCCGGTCATAGGTTGGGGATTGGGTGCTGGGCCACTTCCGGACCCTTTGGCCACGTTCCGCGCGGCTGCCCGCCGCCGCTTCCTCTCCCGCTTCGACGCAGTGATCGCCTACAGCTCCGTCGGAGCCGCGCAGTACCGGGCACTAGGGATCCCTGCCGAGCGCGTCTTCGTCGCGCCCAACGCCGTCTCACCACCTCCCGGCCCGCTGGCCGAGAGGCCACCGCTCCACGGGCGCCCGGCCCGGCTCCTCTTCGTCGGCCGGCTTCAGGCGCGCAAACGGGTGGATCTCCTCCTCCGAGCCTGCGCCGCTTGCGGTGCTAAGCCCGAACTGTGGATCGTCGGCGACGGCCCGGTCCGTGCCGAGTTGGAGAGACTGGCGCAGGAAACCTACCCCTCCGCCCAGTTCCGAGGCGCTTTGCAGGGCTCGCCCCTCGACGACCTCTTCACCCAAGCGGATCTCTTCGTCCTGCCTGGGACAGGCGGGCTGGCTGTCCAGGAAGCCATGGCCCACGGGTTGCCTGTCATCGTTGCAGAGGGGGATGGTACCCAGAACGACCTCGTCCGTGCCGAGAACGGCTGGCTGGTCCCCTCGGACAACTTGCAAGCGCTCACGCACACCCTGCGCCAGGCCCTTCAGGCACCGGACCGCCTGCGCCTGATGGGCGCGGCTTCCCATCGGATCGTCGCGGAAGAGGTCAATATCGACGTCATGGTGCGGACCTTCATCGGGGTCCTGCTCTCCGTCCGAAGCAGGGAGGCATAGCGTGCGGTTGCTCTTCGTGGCCGATGGCCGCAGTCCAATCGCCCTCAACTGGATCGCTCACTTCGTCGAGGCCGGTCACGAGGTCCATCTCCTCTCCACCTTCCCCTGCCTACCGGCCCTGGCGCTGGCTTCGTTGACCGTCGTCCCGGTGGCCTTCAGTGGGGCCGGCGAGGCAGCCTTTCAAGCTGCACGCCCCGCAGGCGGTGCCGTCGGCATTCGCCTGCGCGCCGGCATCCGCCACTGGCTCGGCCCACTCACGGTGCCCGCCGCGGCTCGCCAAGCTCGCCGGGCCATTGAAACCGTCCGCCCCGACCTCGTCCATGCCATGCGTATCCCCTTCGAGGGCATACTGGCGGCGAGCGCCAACCCCGGCCTCCCGCTGCTACTGTCTGTGTGGGGCAACGACTTCACGCTGCACGCGGCTTCCTCGCCAGGCATGGCCGCGCTGACAAGCCGCACCCTCCCCCGAGCAGACGCATTGCTCGCCGATTGCAGACGAGACCTGCGTCTGGCGCGCTTCTGGGGCTTCCCCGAAGGTCGGCCGGCGGCCGTCATGCCCGGGAACGGCGGCATCCGTCCCGAGATCTTCGGCAGAGGCGATTCCCTTACTGGTCCACTCACTTCGGAAGTCCGGACGGTTTTGGCCTCAATCCCTCCCGGGCAGCCCGTTGTCGTCAATCCTCGCGGCTTTCGGGCCTACGTCCGCAGCGACACCTTCTTCCGCTCAATCCCGGGCATCCTGGCGGCGCGTCCCGGGACGGTCTTCCTGTGCCCGGCGATGGCTGGCGAGCCTCTGGCCGATCGTTGGCTCACGCGCCTTGGGATCAGTGAGGCTGTGCGCCTGCTGCCCCGGCTGACGCCGACTGAGATGGCGGCTGTCCTGCGCCGGGCGCAGGTCGTCGTCAGCCCCAGCCTCCACGACGGCACCCCTAACACGTTGCTGGAAGCGATGGCCTGCGGCTGCTTTCCCATCGCTGGCGATCTTGAGTCGATAAGGGAGTGGATCGACGACGGGGTGAATGGCATTCTGATCGACCCTCGCCGTCCGGACGAGCTCGCCGCCGCCGTCGCGAGCGCCCTCGACGCGCCCGACCTGCTGGAGCGCGCCGCGGTGCACAATGCCCGCCTGATTGCCGAGCGCGCCTCCTACGACAAGGTCATGGCCGAGGCTGAGACGTTCTACAGACGGCTGATCGATTCCGGAGGCCATCGCCGTGCCTGAGGAGATCTCTCAAGCGGTGACGGAACGCGCCGCGTGGCATGGCCGTCAGATGACGGTGAGGTGGATTCCGGCGCCGTTTCGCCCGCCGGGCGACGCGGTGTTACAGGCCTACGGCGTGTGCTTCTCGCCGGAGGGGCGGATCGTCCTCGTCTCCAGAGACGGCAGCCAGTGGAATCTTCCTGGAGGGCACCCAGAAGCCGGCGAGACGATGGAGGAGGCTCTCCGGCGAGAGGTCTGGGAGGAGGCGTGTGCCCGAGTCCTTGGCTGTGAGTACCTCGGCTGCCAGGCAGTCGATGACCCCGGGAGCCCGGAGGGTCTCGATCTCTACTATCAGGCTCGCTTCTGGGCCCGCGTCGAACTCCTCGACTTCAAGCCACATTTCGAACGCCGAGTGCGCCACCTGGTCCCACCCTCTGAGTTCCTGGCCGCACTGCAGTGGGGGAATACGGCCGTCGGCGCGGCCCTCCTGGAAGCAGCCTGCGCCGCCGAGTATCGCGCCCGGCGGTCCGAGGGGAGTCAAGACCGATGACCCCTCCCTCGGTTTCGTACCCCGCCACGCACCTCGAGATTCGCCAGAGGCTTCCTCAGGTGACGATGCTGCACCAGGTGCTGGCCGACGGCACGCTCTGGGGCACCGCCGGGCGAGCCATCCTGCGAGGCAACGCCGCCGGGTGGCAGGCCGTGGGACGCTTTCCCTTCGCGGCCCCGAGGGATCTCCTTGGTTTCGCCCGCCCAACCGCCCGCGCCCTGCGCGCCGACAAGTGCAACCTGTTCGTGAACACGAAAGGCCGTGTGCTGGGCATCCGGGCCTCGATCGCGTACGCCATCGAGCCCCTGGGGAAGGCCGCGCCTCTGTTCCGCATCCAGGGCGACTGCGCCCTCCATGGCGGAATCTGCGAGGATCGGGACGGCTGGACCTACATCGGCGAGTACTTCATGAACCCGGAGCGCCACCCAGTCCGGATCTGGCGCCTCTCGCCGGAACTCGACGCCTGGGAGACGGCCTTCGAGTTTCCCGCCGGTAGCATTCGCCATGTCCATGGTGTTTACCGAGACCCTTTCGATCCGGATGCACTGTGGGGCACCGTCGGCGATTACCGGGGCGAGTGCTTCTTCTACCGCACCCCGGATCGGTTCCAAACTGTCCAGCGCTTTGGCGACGGAACCCAGATCTGGCGGGCCGTTCGGCTCTTCTTCACGCCGGACTACCTCTGCTGGCTGAGCGACAGCCAGATCGAGCAGAACTATGCCTGCCGCATCCGCCGCTCCGGCGGCCAGGTGGAAATCGGCCAGCCCGTTGATGCCTCCACCTGGTACGGCACCCTGACCATGGATGGACTCTACGTGGCGTTCACGACGGTCGAGCCCGGCCCCGGCATTCACCGGAACGAGAGCCTGGTCCTGGTTAGTGAGGATGCCTTCCACTGGCAGGAGATCCACGCCTTCCGAAAGGACTTCTGGCGGCCGATGAAGGTCTTCAAGTATGGAGTGGTCTCCTGTCCCTCCGGCCCGATGAGTTCGCAGGAGTTGTATCTCAGTGGAGAGGGGTTGGTCGGGCTCGACGGGGTCAGTGCCTGCGTCCGAATCGTACGGGGGGCGTCATGATCCGGGAGACTGTCGCCGGCCCACTCTTCCGTTGGGCAGCCAGGCTCCTGGAGGAGAGCATTCCCGCCGCCGAGCTACGTCCGTTTCTGGCCCGCAGCCTTGAGCGAGCCGAGACGGCCTTCCGCTCTAACCAGAGCCTCCTGCCGCTGCCCGCGCCATCTGAGCTTGCCCTGGCTCGTCGCCTGGCCACCGAGGCAGGAATCCCCTCGAACCCATCAACAACCCACATCCATCCGGCGGAGACTGCCACAGTATCCAGCGACGACCTTCGAAAGTGGCTCGGCTCCCTCCCCGAGGGCAAGCTCACTCCGTCCAAGGGCATAGCCGTTGGCACAGGGGACATCCTTCTGGCGCTTCTGGACAGCGATCTGCCAGAGGCAACGGCGTTCCTTCAGCCCTCGCTTGAAACACTGCTGAGACACGTCGAGACGCGGCGCAAGGACTGCCTTCCCCTGAGCCCCCCAGGCCCGGTCGAGGCCGCCTGGATGGAGAAGGACGCTTTCGCCATCCTGTTCGCCCGTGCTTCCCGGCATCAGCGCGACCTGCGCTTCCTGAACGCCGCCATGAAGATGAACGATTGGGCCTACCCGGGGCACCGGCCGTTGCCCGTCGGGCCGCGGTTGGTCCGGTACCTCCTGGCGCTGGCTGAACAGGAGAGGTCGGCATCGGAGGGGCTGAGCTGATGCGGCTGGCCATCCTCGCTCCCACCCAGCGCAGCCTCTACTCCCGACTGGTCACCCACCTCGCCGCCCAGGAACCGGGGGTCGAGGTGGTCACCATCCTCGTGCGAAGCCTGTGGTCGTTTCAGCGCCTGCGTAGCGAACTCCGGCGCGACGGGCCGCGCCTGCTTGACAAGGTCTACCAGAAGCTGATCCTGGGGGAGAGGTCGTACCCGCAAGACGATGCCGAGACAATCGCCGCGTTGGCCCGGTCGGTGCGTCTTCCCGGTCAGACGATGACGGACCTTGCCCTCGGGCTTCGCGTTCCCCTGGTCACCGTCCGCGACCTGAATGACCCAGGGGCTGAGGCCGCCTTGGCCACGGCTCAACCGGATCTGATCGCCTTCACCGGCGGCGGCCTTGTCCGGGAGAACATCCTGAGCCTCCCCCCCCTGGGCGTGCTCAACTGCCACTCGGGTATCCTGCCTCGCTATCGCGGCATGGACGTGGCGGAATGGGCGGTGCTGGAAGCTGAGGATACCCGGGCCGAGATGGGGCTTACGCTGCATCTGATGGACCGCGGCGTCGACACAGGGCCCATCCTGCTCCAGGCACGGGCCGAGTTGCGCCCCGGAGATACCCTGGCGGTCATCCGCACACGCCTCGAGCCGACAATGGTATCCCTGATGCTGGATGGGATTCGCGGCCTGAGAGATGGCAGCCTAGAGCCAATCCCTCAGGCGCCCGAGGCCGGCCGCCAGTATTTCGTCATGCACCCACGTCTAAAGGCTGCTGCTGCCGAGAGGCTGCAGCGCCTGGTGGCGCATCGTTTCCGCTCGGCTCAGGCCACTGAAACCCCCAGGCCAACGGCCCCACCTCCCTCCCCGATGCTATAATCCCCCCAGCGGCGCTTGCCGCCGGCGCCTGATGGATTGCCATGAAGCAGATCATCCAGGATATCCGAATCGGTCAGACAAGCATCGCCGAGGTGCCCGTGCCCAAGCCTGGGCCAGGTATGGCCCTCGTGCGGACGGCTGCCTCGCTGGTCTCAGCCGGTACGGAGCGCGCCCTGGTGGAGTTCGCCGCCAAGGGGCTCGTGGAGAAAGCCCGCTCCCGCCCCGATCTGGTTCGACAGACGCTTCAAAAGGCCCGCCGCGACGGGATTCTGACGACGCTGGAGGCGGTACAGAACCGCCTGGATCAGCCCATGCCGCTGGGCTACTCCTCGGCCGGGACCATCGTCGAGGTCGGCGAGGGGCTCGCCGACTTCCACGTCGGTGACCGCGTCGCCTGCGCCGGCGGCGGCTATGCCGTCCACGCCGAGTATGCAGTCGTCCCGCACAACCTCATGGTCCGCCTCCCGGACGCCGTCGATTTCGAGTCCGGCGCCTTCGCCACATTGGGCGCCATCGCCCTGCACGCATTCCGCCTGGCAGAGACTCAAGTCGGTGAGCGGGTGGCAGTCATCGGGCTGGGGCTTCTGGGGCTCCTGGCGGCCCAGGTCGCCCGCGCGGCTGGCTGCGTCGTCTTCGGCATCGAGCTCGACGCCGAGCGCGTCGAGCGGGCGCGCTGCCTGGGGTTCCCGGCGGTCATCCGCCTGGAGGCAGAGCAGGCCGCAGCAGCCTTCACACATGGCCTCGGCTTCGATGCCATCCTTGTCTGCGCCGACGCACAGTCGAACGACACCGTCGAGTTGGCCGGAATCATTGCCCGGGACCGGGGCCATGTCGTGGCTGCCGGCGTCGTCGGCACCGGCCTGCCCCGCAAGACCTACTACGAGAAGGAGCTCGCCTTCCGCGTCTCCCGCTCGTATGGCCCCGGACGGTATGACCCGGCCTACGAAGAGGCAGGCCACGACTACCCCGGGGGCTATGTCCGCTGGACGGAGGGGCGTAACCTGGAAGCCTTCGTCGGTCTGCTGTCCGAGGGCAAGATTGATGTCCGGCCACTGATCACGCATCGATTCCCAATCGAGCGCGGCATCGAGGCTTACAACCTGATCACCTCCCCTTCGGCGGAGCCATTCCTCGGAGTCCTCCTGACCTACCCCACGGTGGCAGAGCCCGTCGTCGCCCGCCAGCCCCTGCCTCTTTCCCGGAAGCCGACCGCCCCCTCTACCCCGGTCCGGTTGGGGGCATTGGGAGCGGGCAACTTCGCCACGACCGTGCTCTTCCCCGCCCTCCGACATGTCTCGGGCATCGAACCCGTCGGCCTGGCAACCGCCAGCGGCCTGAAGGCCACAGACGCCGGTCGCCGGTTCGGTTTCCGCTATGCCACAACCGAGGAGGCCCAAGTCCTCGGCGACCCGGAGATCAACACCGTCGCCGTCCTCACCCGTCATCACCATCACGCCCGCCAGGTCGTCGCCGCGCTTCAGGCAGGCAAGCACGTATTCTGCGAGAAACCTTTGGCATTGACCCGCGAAGAGTTGCTCCAGGTCGCCAAGGTCTTGCAGGGGTCGAGCGGGTTGCTGATGGTTGGCTTCAACCGACGCTTTGCACCGATGGCTCAGAGCCTGAAGGGTTTCCTTGGTCCATCCGGCGAGCCCTTGGCCATGCACTACCGGGTGAACGCAGGGTTGCTGCCCCTGTCGCACTGGCAGCACGACCCGAGTCAGGGTGGCGGCCGCATCATCGGCGAAGCATGTCACTTCATCGACTTCCTCACCTTCCTCGTCGGCGCTCCACCGAGGCGCGTCCAGGCCCTTGGCCTCCCAGACTCCAACCGCTACCGACAGGATAATGTCGTCCTGACGCTCGAGTTCCCCGATGGCTCGCTGGGAACCGTCACCTATCTGGCCAATGGCGATCGGGCATTCCCCAAGGAGCGACTGGAGGTCTTCGGAGGCGGGCGCGTGGCGGTCCTGGATGACTTCCGCCGCCTCGACCTGGTATCGGGCGGCAGGCGCCGGTCCCAGAACGCTCGGCTCAGGCAAGACAAGGGCCACCGAGCCGAATGGCAGGTCTTCGTCGCCGCCATCGCCGCCGGGGGTCCCCCACCTATTGCCTACGACCAACTCTTCGCCGTTACCCTGGCCTCTTTCGCCGCCGTCGACTCCCTCCGAACGGGGCAGGCCATGAACATCGAGCCCCTTCGCCTGGACTGATGTCCTTGCCCACGCACGCTCCTGCGCCTCGTACGGGTCCCGGGACCATCCTGCGCGCTGCCCGGGAACTGGGCCTCGGCTCGCTCACCCTCTACGCCGGCTACCAAGCCGGCCTCCTGTCTGGCTGGCTGAGGCGACGGACGCCGGTTTACTCCTGGGAGGACCTCCCCCTCTCCACCTGGGTCCGTCCCGGCATCCCCGCCGACCCTGAGGGCTACCGGGCTTACCGCCAATCCACCTCGGCTGGCCGATTCTTCTTCGACGTCTCCACCGATCTGGCCCCTGCTCTTCAGGGCATCCTCGGCGATCGCCAAGGCGAGCTCCTGGCAGAAGCTGAGGGGATCCTCGCTGGTTCGTTTCGCCTATTCGGCGCTGCGCCTGTCCAACTGGGGTTCCCACCGAACTGGGCCTCCTTTGCGCCTCTCGGCGACACCCGCTCGGATCTGACCGTCCCGCTGGACCGACATTGGACGGAGTACAAAGAAGCGAACTTCCCGGCAGACGTCAAGCTCCTCTGGGAGCTCAGCCGTTTCGGGTGGGTCTACCCGCTCGCCCGGGCGTATCGCCTGACGGGCGACCGCCGCTTCGCGGAGGGTTTCTGGGTGCTCGTCGACTCCTGGCGAGCAGCCAACCTGCCCAACGCCGGCCCACATTGGCTCTCCGCCCAGGAAGTTGCGCTCCGGCTGATGGCCCTGGTCTTCGCACTCTGCGCCTTCGCCCCGGCGCTCTCGGCCGACCAGGCCGGCGACCTGGCGCAGAGCATCGCCGTCCACGCCAACCGCATCCCGGCAACCCTTGGCTATGCCCGCTCCCAAAGGAACAACCACCTTCTCGTGGAAGCCGTCGGGCTCTACACTGCGGGACTGCTCTTCCCGGAGTTCCGCTCGGCCGAGGACTGGCGCAATCGTGGGCGTCGCTGGCTGACTCAGGCCCTCGCCACCCAGGTCTTTCCCGACGGCGGCTACATCCAGCACTCAACCAACTACCAGCGGCTGGCTCTCCAGGCCGGTCTGTGGGCGGCCCGTCTGGCGGAGCTCAATGGCGAGCCCTTGCCAGCGGAAGCGCTCGACGCCCTGCGTCGCGCCGCGCAATGCCTGGAGGCGTTGGTCGACCCCGAGAGCGGCAAAGCGCCGAACCTCGGGCCCAACGACGGCTCGCTCCTCCTGCCGCTCTCAACCTGCGGCTTTGAGGACTTCCGCCCGGCCATCCAAGCCGCAGCGCTGTCGCTGCGCGGCCGCCACGCCCTACCCTCCGGCCCCTGGGACGAGGCCTGCCTGTGGCTGGGGCTATCGTTGCCCGCCTCGGAAACAGCCTTGACTGGCCCGCCCCCGCTCGCCTATCCTCAGGCTGGGTTATACCTGCTGCGCGGCGGGCGCAGCTGGGCCCTCCTGCGCTGCGCCCGGTTCACCTCCCGCCCCGGCCACTCGGATCAGTTGCACTTCGACCTCTGGCGACGCGGCCGCAACATCATTCACGATGCCGGCACTTACCTCTACACAGCGGCCCCACCCTGGGACAACGCCCTGGCCGCGGCTGCCGCCCACAACTCGCTTGTCGTCGACGGCCTCGAGCCCATGCTACGCGCCGGGCGTTTCCTCTGGCTGGATTGGGCTCAGGGCCGCTTGCTCGGACAGTGGCGCTCAGCGTCTGGCCGCCTGGAGGTCCTGGCAGCCGAGCACAACGGGTACCGCCGCCTCGGAATGGTCCATCGCCGGACGGTCGTCCGGGCCGGCGATGACCTGTGGGTCGTCATCGATGACATGCTGGGGCAAGGCTCCCACGCCAGCCGTCTATCCTGGCTTCTGCCCGACGCCCCCTCCCCGAGACTCGAACGGAATCAGCTCCACCTGGATTCGGATGACATCCGCCTCGATGTGCGTCTCGAAGCCCAGCCGCAAACAGGAGGGGAAATCGCTCTGGTCAGCGGCCTCTACCGGGCGGGCAAACATCTGGCCGGGCAGGCCATCGCCGGCGCGCCACCCACCTGCGGCTGGTATTCGCCAACCTATGCGACGAAGACTCCGGGGCTTTCACTCGTCTGCCAGGCGGAGGCGCAGCTCCCGCTGAGGCTGATGACCTGGTGGGTGTTCGACCAGGCCAGGCGCGAGGATCTTATCCTGCAGTTCAACGACGTGGGGTCTGGCAACGCAGCAGTGAACCGGATCAGCTTCGAGGGTGAGGCGCTGGAAGTCTGAGATGCACATCCTCCTGATCCATCAGGCCTTCGCGACCCTTGGGGAACCCGGCGGCACCCGCCATCACGAGATGGCCCGCTATCTTGCCGCGCAGGGCCATCAGGTGACCGTGCTGGCCGGCCAGGTCAGCTACCTGACGGGACAACGCGGCAGCCGCGGCTGGGCGACCCGAGAGGTAGACGACGCCGGGGTCACGATCATCCGCTGCTACACCTATCCCGCCTGGCATCGGTCCTTTGTCCACAGGACACTGAGCTTCCTCAGTTTCACACTCTCGTCCTTCCTCGTCGGCCTTGGGGTGCGCAAGGTCGACCTGATCTGGGGCACATCCCCCCCACTTTTCCAGGGCCTCACCGCCTGGGCCGTCGCCAGGTTGAAGCGGGCGGCTTTCCTCTTCGAGGTCCGGGATCTTTGGCCGGCCTTCGCGGTCGCCGTGGGGGTCTTGCGCCAGCCATTGCTCATCCGCCTCTCGGAGGGATTGGAACACTTCCTCTACCGCCACGCTGACCGGGTCGTCGTGAACTCGCCCGGTTTCGTCGAGCACGTGCGCGCCCGCGGGGCCAGGTCGGTCCATGTGGTGCCCAACGGCGTCGACGTTGACATGTTCACCCTGCTTGGAGACGGAGCGAAATTCCGCCGCGCCCATGGTCTGGAGGACAAGTACGTCGTCCTCTACGCCGGCGCCCATGGCATGTCGAACGACCTGGGCATCGTCCTGGAGGCCGCCGACCTGCTGAGGCGCCAGCCTAACATCGTCTTTGTCCTCCTGGGCGATGGTAAGGAGAAACCCGGGCTGATGGCCCGCGCCCATGAGCTTGGGCTACCGAACGTGCGCTTCCTGCCGGCCATTCCCAAGGCTGAGATGCCTTTGGCACTCGCGGCTGCCGACGCGTGTCTGGCTATCCTCAAGCCGCTGGAGGTCTACAAGACCACCTACCCCAACAAGGTCTTCGACTACCTGGCTTCCAGCCGGCCGGTGATTCTGGCGGTCGATGGGGTGATCCGCCAGCTCGTGGAGGATGCCGGCGCAGGTATCTTCGTTGCCCCTGGAGATCCTAAGGCGATGGCCGCCGCGGCCGAACGCCTAGCCCAGGACCCGGACCTCGGCCACAGGATGGGTGCTGCCGGGCGGGCAGTGGTCAAGCAACGCTTCAACCGGGCGGACCTGGCCCGGTCGCTGGAGCGCCTGATGATCGAGACTGCTGCCTCGGACAAACGAGCGAGTCCATCTCAAGGGAGCCGAGGATGAGAGCCGCCCTCTTCCCATCGGGCGTCCCCGTTCGGAAACGCCTCCTCGACCTGGTCGTGACGATCCCAGGCTTGATTCTGCTCAGCCCTCTCTTGGGAGCCATGGCGCTGGCGGTGCGCCTTGGCCTTGGCCGGCCGGTGCTGTTCCGCCACGTCCGGCCGGGCCGCGGCGGGCGGCCCTTTACCCTGCTCAAGTTCCGCACCATGACCGATGCCCGCGACCCGCAGGGAAACCTGCTTCCCGACGCCGACCGCCTGACCTCGTTCGGACGTCTCCTCCGCTCCTTCAGCCTGGATGATCTCCCCAACCTGATCAACGTGCTTCGCGGCGAGATGAGCGTGGTCGGCCCGCGGCCGCTGCTGATGCAGTATCTCGAGCGATACACCCCCGAGCAGGCCCGCCGCCACGCGGTCCTGCCCGGGATGACCGGCTGGGCCCAGGTCAACGGGCGCAACGCTCTCACCTGGGAGGACAAGTTCCGGCTGGATGTCTGGTATGTCGATCACTGGTCCCTGCGGCTGGACGTCGAGATCCTGGCCATCACATTCTGGAAGGTGATCCGCCGCGAGGGCATCAACCAACCCGGTCAGGCGACGGCCGAGGAATTCCTGGGGAACGAGGGCAAGTACCCCCTACACCCGCCATAGGTGGCCGCGCAGCCTCATTCGCGCCTGTCTATGCCGATTCTGGCCCTTGCGGGGGAAGGCAAAGGCAGGTAGTATGGATGAAGAGCGCGGGCCGCCTCTGACACGAAGCTTCCCAGGAGGTTACCAGTGAAGCCAGAACTCGAGTTCTATGACGTCAAATCCCGCAGCAAGTTCAAGTCGACCGATTGGCGCATTCAGACGAAAGAGGCGAAGGGCAAGATGCGCTACTTCGCCGTAACCAAGGCCCCCGGGGGGACGCACGAGGCCTGGCGCATCGTCACCGAGCAGTTCGCCAAGGCAAACGCCTGAGGTAGCTCCGGCAGAGGTACTCCTCAACACCTTCCCGCCGCCCACAAGGGCGGCGGACCACTCTCAACACGACCTCAGCGCCGTCCACGGCGTCGAGAGACGGGAGCCTACCGCCTATCCGTCGGGTAGGCTCCCTCGCCGCACTCTGCATCTTCAAGAGCCGCGGCGAGCCTGGGGGCGTGCCTGAACTTCCTCTGGACGCCTCCCAGCAGAAACCCTTGAAGCCCACGGCGCCTACGGGGCCCGGTCTGCCCCGTCCGCTGGTGGTATCATTCCCCGATACTGGTTTCTTTGGGGAGGGCTCCGCCGGCCGTCGCCATGATTCAGGCACCGGACACGAACGATCTCTATCGACAGATGCTACGCATCCGACGCTTCGAGCAGACCGCACTCGAGGCCTTTGGCCGCGGTGTGATTCGAGGGACAACACATACCTATATCGGCCAGGAGGCGGACGCGGCCGGCGTGCTCGCCTGGCGCCAGCCGGGTGATGTGATCGCCAGCAATCACCGTTGCCACGGCCATTTCCTCGCCGCCGGGGGATCGATGCATGCACTGGCCGCCGAGCTCATGGGCCGGGCTACAGGCGTCTGCGGCGGCCGCGGCGGCAGCCAGCACCTGCACTGGGGCGACTTCTACGCCAATGGAGTCCTCGGCGGTACGGTTCCGCTTGCCCTGGGCATGGCCTTCGCCGAGAAGGTCCACCACTCGGGCAAGATCGTCATCGCCTTCCTGGGCGACGGCAGCCTCGGCCAGGGGGTGGTCTACGAGAGCCTCAACATGGCCTCCCTATGGCATCTGCCCCTTCTGCTTGTCGTCGAAGACAACCGTTATGCCCAGACAACGCCCATTTCCTTGAACCTCGCCGGTAGCATCCCCGGCCGCTTCCAGGCATTCGGCATCCCGGTCGACGAATGCGACACGACCGACGTCCTCGAGATCCACGCCCTGGCCGGGCCGGCATTCGAGAGGGTCCGCGGGGGCGGCGGACCCTGGGCCCTGGTCCTGCACACGTACCGCTTCGCTTCCCACTCCAAGGGCGATGACACGCGCGATCCGGCCGAAGTCGCCCGTTACCGCGAACGGGACCCGATCCCCTTGCACGGTGCCCGGATCCCTGCCGACGAGCGGGCCAGGCTGGAGGCCGAAGCCGAGGCGGAGGTGGCTGAAGCGTTCCGCCGCGCCGAAGCCGATCCTCCCGCCGGCCCCGCCGTGCTCACCCCTCTGCTGGAGACGGCGTGATGGCGACGGTCCTGGAGGCCCTCAATACCTCTCTCCACACCTGCATGGCCGAATCCGAGCAGATCTACTTCTTGGGCGAGGACGTGCTTGATCCCTATGGCGGCGCCTTCAAGATGGCGCGGGGCCTATCCACCGCGTTTCCCGATCGGGTGGTGACCACGCCCGTCTCGGAAGCCGGCATCGTCGGGCTGGGTGTGGGCATGGCCGTTCGGGGTCTCCGGCCAGTGGTCGAGATCATGTTTGGCGACTTCGTCACGCTGGCCGCCGACCAACTCATCAACCACGCCGCCAAGCTGCGCTGGCTGAGTCAGGGCGAGGTCCAGGTGCCACTGGTCGTCCGGATGCCGATGGGCGGTGGCCGCGGCTATGGCCCCACCCACAGTCAGTGCCTGGAGAAGCTCTTCCTGGGCGTTCCCGGCCTGCGGGTGGTTGCCGCCTGTGCCCTTGACGACCCCGGCAGGCTCCTTCGCGCCGCGATCTCCGAAGACAACGGCCCGGTCATCTTCATCGAGCACAAACTGCTGTACCCCCTGGACGTCCAGCCGCTGGAATCACCGGGCGAGTTTGCGGTTCTCCGATCCGGCGGCCTCTACCCGACCTATACCCTGACCGTTGCTGGCGCCCCGACCCCCAGCCTCAGCCTGGCAGCCTACGGCTACGTGGCCGAACTGGCACGGCAGGCCGTCCGGCGATTGGCTTACGAACACGAGGTGTTCGCCGAGCTTGTTCTCTACACCCAACTCAGCCCGTTTCTGCCTGGGCCCGTTCTCCAGAGCACGGCTCGCACGCATCGCCTGCTGACCGTCGAGGAAGGTACGCTTGCATCGGGCTGGGGGGCTGAGGTTGTCGCCGCCACCGGCGAAGCCCTGGGAGGCCGTCTGCGGGCTCATCGACTGGCGGCCCCGGACCAGCCAGTGCCAGCCGCCGCTTCCCTCGAGCAGGCCATGCTCCCCGACACCGAGGCCATCGTCCGCTCGGCACTGCAACTCGCTAATCTCGGCTAGAATGGTGCCGGAGTGAGCACGCCGAGGTGAGCTCATGCCCGACTCAGTTCAAGTCCTTGTTCCTCTCCTAAACCCCAACGAGCCCGAAGCCACCCTGGCCGCGCTCCATGTCGCCGAGGGCCAGCGGGTCAGCCGGGGGCAGGCGCTGTGCCTGCTCGAGACGACCAAATCATCGGTCGAGCTGACGGCGGAACGCGGGGGGCACGTCGTTGGGCTAGCGCCCAAGCTGGGCGACCGGCTACGCGCGGGAGAGACGTTCTGCTGGCTCGCCGATGCCGCAACCTGGCGGCCGCCAGAGGAAGCCGCCGTCGACATCGCCCCCGAGGGCGCTTCCTTGCCCGGCGGTCTCCGCATCACGGCGCCTGCCCTTGAACTTGCCCGACAGTCCGGTATCCGCCTGGCCTCCCTCCCGCTTGGACCGCTTGTCACCGAGAACATGGTTCGTCAGGCAATCGCCGGGGCCGGTCGGCAAGGTGCCGAGGTTCCAGGTGGTCCCTTCAGCCCACGTGCGATCCTCGTCTATGGCGGGGGTGGCCATGGCAAGTCCCTCATCGACCTGATACGCACCCTGGGGACCTACGAGCTCGTCGGCGTCCTCGATGACAACCTGGCTCCGGGAACCGAGGTCATGGGTCTGCGCGTCCTGGGCGGGGGCGGGCTGCTCGAACCTCTCGCCAGAGGCGGCTTGCGCCTAGCAGTCAACGCCGTTGGCGGTGTGGGCGATATCATGAGCCGGATCGGTGTCTTCCGCCGCCTCCTGCAGGCAGGTTTCGGTTGCCCCACGTTGGTTCACCCCACTGCATTCGTCGAGAGCAGCGCTAACCTGGCCGAGGGGGTCCAGGTCTTCCCCCATGCCTACGTGGGCAGCGAGACCGAGATCGGTTTCGGGGCAATCATCAACACCGGCGCCGTCGTCTCCCATGATTGCCACATCGAGAGTTACGCCAACATCGCTCCCGGAGCCCTCCTGGCCGGTGGCGTCCGCATCGGCGAAGGCACGCTCGTCGGCATGGGTGTCACCCTGAACCTCAGCGTGACCATCGGTGCTGGATGCCGGCTGGGCAATAGCGCCGTCATCAAGCAGGACGTCCCGGAGGGCACGGTCGTGCGCGCCGGATCGGTCTGGCCGCGGCGCGAAGCCGGACTTTAGTGGACGGGACCTTGCCTCCACTGCGCGGAGTGCAGACTCGCTTCGCGTTCGGCGCCCGAATCTCCACGTAGCGACCCGGCCATCCTCAAGGAGTGAACCTTGGCCAAGAAGGAAAGCGCCCAGCCCCCGATCCCGATGTCCTCGCCCGATCTGACGGCCGAGGAGCGCCGTGCAGTCGCCGCCGTGTTGCGAACCCCTCGCCTGAGTATGGGGCCCGAGGCCGAGGGATTCGAGGCCGCCGTGCGGACCTACATCGGGGTCCGCCATGCCGTGGCGGTGTGTTCCGGCACAGCTGGTCTCCACCTCTGCCTGCGCGCCCTCGCCATCGCTGACGGCGATCTCGTCCTGACAACACCCTTTTCATTCGTCGCCTCTGCCAACGTCATGCTGTACGAGCGGGCCGTCCCCGTTTTCGTCGATGTGGATCCGGTGACGGGCAACCTCGACCCAACGTTGCTGGCGCAGGCGGCTGCGGATCTCCGCCAGGGCGGCAGCGCGGCCCGCCGCTGGCTACCCCGGCTCGGCGCCCGGCCTGAGGCGCCCCTCAAAGGCATCCTGGCGGTGGACGTGTTCGGCCAGCCGGCGGACTATGACTGCATCGGCGAAACGGCGCGGGCGCACGGCCTGGCGCTCATCGAGGACTCTTGCGAATCCCTGGGAGCTTCATACAAGGGCCGCGTTGCCGGGACGCTGGGCGACATCGCCGTGTTCGCCTTCTACCCCAACAAGCAGATGACCACCGGCGAGGGCGGCGTGGTCGTCACCGATCGCGACGACTGGGCCACGCTCGTACGGGCTTTGACCAACCAGGGCCGGGCCCCGGGCGACGCGTGGCTCGAGCATACGTACCTGGGCTACAACTACCGGCTGGACGAGATGAGCGCCGCCCTGGGCCGCATCCAGATGACACGGCTCGAGAAGCTGCTGGCCAAGCGGGAGCGTGTCGCCGGGTGGTACCGCGAGCGTTTGGGGGGGATTCCCGGCGTGGAGCCGCCCACGCCGTGCGCGGCCACCACGCGTATGTCCTGGTTTGTGTACGTGATTCGTCTAGCGAAGCACATCGACCGCGACGCGGTCATCCGGCGCCTCTCCAAACGTGGCGTCCCCTCCCGACCCTACTTCGCCCCGATTCACCTGCAGGCCTACTTCGTCGAGCGGTTCGGCTACCAACGGGAGGACTACCCCGTGGCCGAAGACCTTGGCAACCGCAGCTTGGCGCTGCCCTTCTCAAGCGTCATGCGCCAAGGACAGGTGGACCGTGTGACGGCCGCCCTGCAAGAGGCGCTGCGAGCAGGGTGAGCAAAACGAACCTCCCGCAGGCGGATACCTTGCGGGAGGTTTCTCTCCAGGCCCAAACTCGACGGCTAGGGTAGCTGGTTCCAGTTCAGCATGATAGAGTTCTTCATGCAATCGTCGTACGTCGTCAGGTAGAACCGGTCAGAGAGGGGCAGCCCAGACGTCGTATCGATGAGCTGCATCCAGAGGGTCTGGTCGAGGTCAAGCGGGTGGTTGTGGATCGTGATGGTGTATCCGCCTGGGCCCCAGAACTCATCACTTCCGGTGACAGCGTCTGTCAAGAGGAGCTCGCTGCTGCCCACGTCACCTTCGAGATGGACAGTCAGGCCCAAGATGGGGGCGCCATTCGTGTCAAAGACCTGGCCCCCAACACCGAGCCAATTGCAGCCCTCGAGGTTCTGGATGTTCTGCCGATAGAGGGGTGTTGAGGCCGCGAAGTCGAAGTCCCCGCCGCCGGTGGGTGTCTCGGAGGTTCCGGGAGCGACCGTGGGGGTCTCGGACGGGGGCAGCGGCGTCTCGGTCGCGCTTGGCCCCGCGGTGGCTCCTCCGGCGGTTGGGGTCCAAGTAGGCGGGAGGTAGATCTCCGGTGTGTTGGTCTGCGTCGGCCATGCCAGGGTGACCGGAAGCGTGGGCGGCGGGTAGGGATTGAAGGGGAGGTAAGGATTGAGGAACATGGCCCCCAACACGCTCCCTGCTCCCAGGGTCAGAAGAAGCATGACCGCGGTCAGGATGTTGGGAATCGGCCCACCCAGATTGCGCTTGGGTCTTGCCTCGTATGAGTCATCCATCGGATCTCTCTCCTGATCCTGCGCCTACGGGGACACGAAGATTTCGATCGTGGCCCTTTCCCTTTCAGAGGTCAGCCAATCCTGAACCGCCTGCTCTCGCAGCCGTTGCCAGGCATCGGGTGTCAGAGCATGGACCCCGCGTTCCGTTACCTGCACCAAGTGAAAACCCAAAGCGCTCTCCACCACCTCGCCGATCTCCCCGGGTTGAAGGCCAAAGGCGGCTTCTTCCACCTCTGGCACCGTCAGATAGCCTCGCGGGAACCAGCCGAGATCGCCGCCCGCCGGCCGGGTACTCTGATCCAGCGACAGGGCCTGGGCCAACTCGGCGAAATCAGCCCCAGAACCCAGTCTCTGCCGAACACTTTCGGCCTCCTCCCGGGTGGCAAGCAGGATATGCCGCGCCCGCACCTGCTCAACCGACGCGGGAACGCCCTCAGCGATCTGCGCCACCGTCTGGGCTGCCAGGAGCTCCTCCGCCAGGGCCGCCCGGAAGGCCTCCATCGAGTATCCGCTGTTAACCATCCAGGCGTCCAGGGCTTCACTCGACCCAAGGTCAGTGACGAGCTGCTCGATCCTGCTGGTCACCGCCTCCTCGTCGGCGCTTGCACCGCCGGCCCGCGCCGCCTGGGCAAGCAACATGCGCTCGATCAACGCCTGTAGCACCTGTCCCCGATAGTCTCCCAGGGTTGCAAGATCAATGCCCAGCTCAACCTGTCCGGACTCAAAGCGGACGACCTCAGCCTCGAAGTCTGCCAGCCGGATCGGCTCGCCGTTTACCCTCGCCGCCAGCGGCTCGGGGGTGGCGGTCGGCGGGGCGGGACTCGGCGACGGGGTCGACGAGGCCGCAACCGGCTGCCTCCCGCCACAGCCCGCGAGCACCAACATCCCCGCCAGGAACACAAGGAGCAATGGTTGCCGCGGGCTCATGACCGAAGGGATTATACCCATGCCCTTATCCTGTGCAACAAGCACGGTCGGGCTCCGCCGACCCTGTCCCCCGCAACACTCCCCGGGTCCGAAGATGGGCCCTGTGCGCTGAGAGAGCACCCACGCCGCCAACGCGTTTGCCCCTTGCCCGGCCCCAGCGCTGGGACGCCGAAGTGACCTAGGCCGCACCGGAGGTCAAGACCAGGATCATCGGCCGGCGCTTGGTCTCGGCGTAGAAGAACTTGCCGAGCTCCTTCTCTACCTTCTCTTTCAGGTCGCCGTTGCCCGTCGCGGCCAGATCGCCGATCCGGGCTTTCGCCCGTTCGATGAGCTCCTCGGAATCGCGGACGAAGACGAAGCCCTTGGAAATGATCTCTGGCGGACGTTTCAACCCCCGTCCCCCAGGATTGAGATGCAGATGCACGACGACAAGACCGTCCTTGGCTAGGGCTTCCCGCTCGCGCATCACGGTTGGGCCAATATCGCCCACCCCGCTTCCATCCACGAACACATATCCTCCAGGGAACCGCTCGCCGATCCGCATCTCCCCGTCCGAGAACTCGATCACCGTGCCATTCTCCACCACCGCCACCTGCTCCGGTGCATAACCGATGTCTTGGGCCAGGGCAGCGTGCCGCCTGAGCTGGCGGAGTTCGCCATGGATCGGGACGAAGTACTTCGGCCGCACCAGCTGCAGGAGCAGCTTCATCTCCTCCTGGCTGGCATGGCCGGAGACATGCACGGGAGCTACCGCGTCGTAGATCACTTCCGCCCCCCGCTGGAAGAGCCGGTTGATCGTCCGGTGCACCATCTCCTCGTTTCCCGGGATTGGGTGGGACGACAGGACGACGGTGTCATCCGGATGGAGGTCGAACTGGCGGTTGGTGCCAGTGGATAGCCGCCCCAGGATGGAGGACGGCTCGCCCTGTGTCCCCGTGCACATCAGGACCACCCGCGAGGGCTTCATCTTCAACGCCTCATCCACCGGGACGATCAGATCGTCGGGCATGTCCAGATATCCCAGGCTGCGCGCCATCTTGGCGTTCTCCACCATGCTGGTCCCCACGAAGGACATGACCCGCTCGTGACGGATGGCAGCCTGGGCAACTTGAGCCATTCGCGAGATCAGCGAAGCGAAGGTCGCGATCAGAATGCGGCCCTTGGCCTGGCGGAAGACCATATCGAAGGCGGGATCAATCACCCTCTCCGAGGGTGTCCAACCCGGTCTGTCGGCGTTGGTGGAGTCGGCCAGCAGGGCCAGGACTCCGCGCCCCCCGAACTCGCCCAACTTGGCGAAATCGCTCGCCCAGCCGTCGACCGGGGTGTGGTCAAACTTGAAGTCGCCGGAATGAACGATCAGCCCCGCTGGCGTGGTGATGCCCAGCCCGACCCCGTCTGGAATCGAGTGGCATACATGGAAGAACTCGACGCCAAACGGGCCGACCTGAACGTGGTCCTCCGCCCGCACCGTGTTGAGGTTGGTCTGGCGGAGCAACCCGTTGCGGCTGAGCTTGACTTCCAGCAGGCCACGGGTGAGGGGCGTGGCGTAGATCGGCGCCTGGATCTCATCGATCACGTGCCGGATGGCCCCGGTATGGTCTTCATGCCCATGGGTGACCACGATCCCCCGTACCTTGTGCTTTTTGTCCAGCAGATACCGGAAGTCTGGGATGATGTAGTCGATCCCCAGCATATCGTTCTCAGGGAACATGATCCCGGTGTCGATCACCAGGACATTCTCGCCATACTCGAGCGCCATCATGTTCTTGCCGACCTCCCCTAGGCCTCCCAGGGGAATCAGTCGAAGTGTCTTGGTTGTCATACTTCTAACCTTCTGCCTCAAGGCACCCGGCAACGCACGAAAGCCCCAGCGACGGTCGCCGTCCGGGGCAAGGTCCGATCCGTATCACTTGGTGGTTCAATTCAGTCGGGTAACGTCCGTGGCCTGCGGGCCGCGAACTGTCTGTTCGAGGAAGAATACGACCTGGTCGCCTTCCAGAAGGAGAGGCGCATCCTGCTCCGTGATAGCAGTGTAGTGCACGAAGACGCTTTCGCCGTCCTCGGCCTCGATGTAGCCGTATCCTTTTGAGCCATCGAACCACCGAACCACGCCGGTGGCACGCTTTGCCAAAGGAACCGCCTCCGATGAGGGATGCGCGGAAGTCTATCACAGCTACCCCGCTCCGTCAATTTGAAGAGCATCAGTGTGGCGTGTCGAAAGCTCGTAGACTAATCCCGTCTGGCGAGCTCTCGACTTGCACTTTCATGGCCGCGCCTCCGGCAGCCTGACGAATGGGCGAGGCTTTCACCCCCACCCCTTACCCCTCCCCCGGCAAGTGCGACCCTCCGTAGGAGGGAGTCAGGCCGGGGGAGGGGTGAGGTTTTGAAGGAGGCGGGGGGCCTTCGGCCCCCCGCCTC
>CAZEMA010000021.1:18883-29235 GCA_964513155.1 uncultured Anaerolineaceae bacterium | reverse complement strand
GTATTCCCGAACCCGCCCTGCGCGGGCGTCTCGGGCGCGACCCCGCAGGCGTGCCAGCGCGCCGGCGTTGATCAGTAGCAGGGCCAGGTTCTCGCGGTACCTGCCGCGCCGGGTCGTCGAAGTTGTGGGCAATGGCAAGCGACTAGCGGAAGTGGGTTCGGGCGGCGGCGATCGGCAGACCCCCGCTCGGGGTATCCATCATCTGGAGTAGCAGGCATACGAGAAATGTTGAAGGGGACCGCCAGGCTGGCGGTCCCTTTCGCGTACGCCGAAATCCATCATCCTTCGGATGGTGGTGCCGGGGGGCCATGCTATCGTATTCGTGGAGTGAACGACCGCCGGAACCGTGTGAGGTTGGGCCATGAACGAGCGGAAACGGATCCTGGTTGTGGATGACAAGCCTCGAGCGCGCCATAGCCTGAGAGTGCTGCTTTCCACCTGGGCTCAGGTTGGCGAGGTCAGGGAAGCCGCCGATGGGCGGGAGGCCCTGGCCATCGTCGAGACGTTCCGGCCGGACGTTGTCCTGATGGATGCCCGGATGCCGGAAATGGACGGCCTGGAGGCAACGCGCCAGATCAAGGCCCGCTGGCCCGAGACCCGTGTCGTCCTGCTCTCGATGTATTCCGACTACGGCGACGCGGCGTTCCTGGTGGGAGCCGAGAGCTTCGCCTCCAAGAGCGACCTGGCAGCGGAGTTGCGGGCGATCCTGGCCGCGGTCGCATCCGAGTCTGATTAGCCCATGCGCGAACACGGCTGTCCGATTGTCCGGCGCGGCCGGGGCAAGCGGATCACAAAGGGATGAACGCGAAACGCAAGGAGGAAACCATGAACACGCTGACCAAGAAGGACATGGAAGTCCACGTTGCCATCACCGGCTGGCTCCAGATCGTCAACAGCCTGCTATCGATCGTCGCCGGCGCCTTCGTGGTGGCGCTGCTCCTGGGTGTCGGAGTGGCCGTCGAGGATGAGGTCGCCCTTCGCATCATGGTCGCGACCGGCCTGGCGGTCGGAGGTCTGCTGTTGATCCTTTCCTTGCCGGGGCTGGTGGCTGGCATCGGGCTTCTGCGCCGAGCCTCCTGGGCGAGGGTCATGGCCCAGGTTGTGGCCGTCTTCGAGCTGGTGCTCTTTCCGATCGGCACCTTGCTGGGGATCTACACCATCTTCATCCTCTCGCAGCGGGCCGCAGCGGACGTGTTCGGGCCGTGCTGCGCGTTGGAGGAGAGTCGTCCGCAAACGGCGGGCGCCTGAGTCGCGGCACGTGCACAGGGCGAGGAGAACTGCGATGGATACCACCGAGTACGTAATCGAAACGCACGGCCTGGCCAAGACTTTCAAAGGCGTCCAGGCCCTCCAGCCGCTGGACCTGCAGGTGCACAAGAACTCGATCTGCGGGTTCCTCGGCCCCAATGGCGCCGGGAAGACCACCACGATCAAGCTGCTGCTGGGTCTGGCGCGACCGACCGGCGGCAGCGGCACGGTGTTTGGCAAGGACATTGGGAAGGAAAGCGATGAGATTCGTCGGCGAGTCGGCTACCTGGCTCAGGATCCTCGCTACTACGAGTACATGACAGCCCGGGAGACCCTACGGTTCACCGCTGGCTTCTTCTACGCGGGGCCCCGGGCGGCGATCGAGAGCCGAGTTGCGGAGACTCTGGATCTGGTGGGGCTGACCGACAAGGCGGACCGCCCGATCAAGGGCTTCTCGGGCGGTGAGCGGCAGCGCCTCGGCATCGCCCAGGCCCAGGTCAACTATCCGGATCTGCTTATCCTCGATGAGCCCGCTGCCTCTCTTGACCCGCAGGGGAGGCACGATGTGCTCGAGGTGATGGAAAGGCTGCGCAAGCACACGACCATCTTCTACTCGACCCACATCCTCGCCGACGTGCAGCGGGTGAGCGACACGGTGGCGATCCTGAACCGGGGAGAGCTCGTGGCCCAGGCTCCAATCGAGGAGCTCCTGGCCAGGGGCCAGACGACCGCGTTCACCCTGACGGTCAAAGGGGACAGCGCCTCGGCGGAAGCCCGCCTGCGCAGCCAGCCATGGGTGACCAGCCTCGAGGCGGCGTCAAAGAACGGAACCGTCACCTGGAAGATCCGGGTCAGCGATCCGGCCATCGCCGAAGCGCAGCTGGTGCCAATGGTGCTGGCCGGGGGCGGCGTCACGGTCTCCGAGTTCGGGCGAGACCGCCAGGATCTTGAAGACGTGTTCCTGAGCATTGTTGAGGAGAGCAACCGTGAACGCTAATGCAGCTTCACTAGTCCCGAGCCTCAGGAGAGGCTGGAGGATGGGCCTGGCCAACATGTCCGCGAAGGAGCACAGGGCCTGGTGGCGAACCCGCCGCTGGTGGCTCCAGTGCCTGATCTGGCTGATCGTGTTGAACGGCCTGGCGGCGTTGGCGTTGAAGTCGGTCCAATCGGAGCCGGAGGTGGCCATCGAACCACGACCGGACATGCCCGCCCCAATGGTGGAGACCCCAGCCGTGACAGCCCTAATCGTCTTCCTGGCGATGACGGGCGTCGCCGTCCCAATCTCCGCTATCAGCATAGGACAGGACTCCATCCTGGGGGAGAGACACTCCGGGACGGCCGCCTGGGTGCTCTCGAAGCCCGTCTCGCGGACAGCCTTCATCCTGGGCAAGCTGATCGCCAACGGACTGGGCTTCCTGGCTACCGGGATCGTGCTTCCGGGTGTCATCGGCTATCTCGAGATCACGATCCTCGGCGGGGCGCAACTGCCGTGGCTTCCTTTCGCCGGGGCGATGGGCCTGGTTTACCTCAACCTCCTCTTCTATCTGACCCTTGCCATGATGCTTGGCACACTGTTCAACGGGCGGGGCCCTGTGTTGGGGATCACACTGGCGCTGCTGATCGGTTATCAGCTCATCCTGATGCTCGCACCGTGGCTGGCTGAGGTCATGCCGTGGACTCTGCTGGGGAGTGCGGGTCAAGGTGGGTCTCCCCTGGCCGTGCTCCTGGCGCTGGGGCAACCGCTGCCTACGGTCGCCCCGATCATCGCGACGGCACTGTGGTGCGTGTTGTTCGTCGTCGTTGCGATCTGGCGCTTCCGCAGGGAGGAGTTCTAACACGCTGGGGAGAGGGTCGTCATCGACGCCACCGGCGGCCCGGACGACCCTCTCCCAGGGGTAGTTCGACAGGCGACCGTTCGGCCGCCAGGAGAAATCCACGATGTCCAGCTCGGCGCTTCGCACCGCGATCTTCGGGGTCTTGCTGGCGGCGACCGCCTGCTCGCCCCGGGCTACACCGGCCTTGCCAGCTGACGCCGCGGCCACGGAAGCCTCGGGGGAGGCGGCCAGCCAAACCCAGCAACCCAGGATCGAGGAGATCACCTTCCAGTCCGGGCCGTTCCATATCGTTGGCGATCTCCGGCTTCCGGAAGGCCGAAGGGGCCCGTTTCCGGTCGTCCTGCTCGTGCACGGCTCTGGGGACGCTGACCGCACAGCGTTCGGATTGTACCTGCCGATCATGGAGCGGATGCTGCGGGCCGGCTACGCGGTCTTTTCCTGGGACAAGCCCGGCAACGGCGAATCCACAGGCCAGCCTATCGGCTGGCGTGTGTATCACAAACGTGCGCAAATCGTCCTGGATGCGATCGAGGTCATGAAGGCGCGCCCCGACATCGACCCGCAGCAGATCGGCCTGTGGGGGTGGAGCCAGGCCGGTTATGTGATGCCCCTGGTGCTTTCGATGAGCGAGGATGTCGCTTTCATGATCTGCGTTTCCTGTCCGGGCGTGGCCGGTGATGACCAAATGGCCTACCACATTATCTCTCAGGCTTTCTGTGGGGGAGTCCCCGAAGAGGATGCTGATCAATTGACGAATCTGCTCGCCGAACTCGACAGGGCGCGGACGTTCGAAACGTACGAGGGGTACCTGCACTACCGGGAGGTGCTCGATGCGTTGGCGCGCATTGGGTCGTACACGCCTGAATACGGCGGCTCTGGAGTCATCCCGGAGGAAGCCTGGCGGTTGAATGATCCTGAGAACGAGGGCTGGTGGAATCCGATCCAGGTGATCGAGCAGGTCAGGATCCCCGTGCTGGCCATCTTCGGGGACAGGGACACTCAGCTTGATCCGCTCCAGGGGGCGCATGCCTACCAGGAAGCCCTGGAGAAGGCCGGCAACCCGAGTTACCGTGTTGAGATCATCCCGGATGCCGACCACTTGATCGGGGTATCGGCCACTGGCTGTGTGACCGAAACGAACCAAACAATCGAGCATGCGCTGCAAGACCAGGGATACTGGCCGGAGAGCAGAATGGCAGAGCGGTTTCAGGAAGAACCAGGACCCCACACGCCGCTGAGCGCCTTTCCCTTCGCGCCGGGGTACCTGGATCTGATCGAGGATTGGCTCAGCGGTCTTCCGCGAAGCCATTGAGAAGAAAGGAAGATGAACATGCTCGCGCATTGGATCAACGGCTTTCCAGTGGCGGCGAGTATCCACAGGCCAACCGCTCGTTCGCGCATTTCCGTCGTGCAGCTCGTCGTGTGTGGAACCCTTGTGGCTCTGATATCGACGGCCTGCGCCTCACCGTCCGCAGAGTCCCTCCCACCTGCAACGACGTCGGTCGCCTCTGCAGCCGCCATTGACCCAGAAGCGATCGCCCGGGTGGATGCGATGCTGGCCCAGATGGCCCAGGATGGCACCTTCACCGGCTCCGTCCTGATTGCCCAAGGCGGTGACGTGCTTCTCAGCCAGGGCTACGGATTGGCGGATCGTGCGCAGGGGACCCGCAATACGCCTCAGACCCGGTTTCGCCTCGGCTCCATCACCAAGCAGTTCACCGCGATGGCGATCCTGATCCTGCAATCGCAGGGCAAGTTGACCGTCCAGGACCCCATCTGCGTCTACATCCCCGGCTGTTATGTGGCCTGGGAGGACATCACCATCCACCACCTGCTGACGCACACCTCCGGCCTGTCAAGCCGGCTGTGGCCCGCATTGGAACGCACCGATAGGATCGCGGCGACATCATCTCATCCCGTGCAGACGCTTGCGTTGTTCCAGGATCTGCCGCTGGATTCCCAGCCGGGCGAGCAGTTCGCCTACAGCAATGCTGGCTACATTCTTCTGGCCTACATCATCGAGCAGGTATCCAGCCAATCCTACGAAGCCTTTCTCCAGCAGGCCATCTTCACCCCGCTGGGCATGCGCAACACAGGATACGAGCACAGTTCGAGCGGATTGGCGGTCGGGTATGCCCACGCGCACTCTACGGCGCCGCAGCTGCCGTTCGCAAGCATGTCGATCTCCGACGGTTCCGGCCTCGTGTACTCCACCGTTGAAGATCTCTTCCTGTGGGATCAGGCGCTCTATACGGAACGGCTGCTTCCCCGGGCCGAACTGGATCGGATGTTTGCCCCACAGGTCCTGGAAACGGATCAAGCGGGCTACGCGTATGGGTATGGTTGGTATATCGGGGAGGATCAGGGGCGGGCGGTGGTGGGTCACGGAGGGAACGTTGAGGGGTTTGCTACGCTCATCATCCGATATCCGGAGGATCAGATCACCCTGATCGTGCTGATGAATCAAGCAGATTTGAACCAGTTGTCGGTCTGGGCGGCCATCTCGAACGAGATCTTCGGGGAGGCGCACGCTTGCGGAGGGAGTTCCGATCAGAGCCGACGTCTGGTCAGCGCAGCAGAGCTGCGCGTAGGAGGTTACCTAATGAAGCAGCACGCACTACGTCTCATGGTGTGCGTAACTGTCGCGGCTCTGGCGTCGACGGCGTGTGCGTCGACATCCCCGGCGCCGCAGCTTCCTGGCGACGTCAGCCCCACCGCCACGGTTGAACGGCCCGCCGTCGACCTGAGCGGCGTCGCCGACCAACTCGACGAACTCGTTCCGTCGTTGCTGGAGGAATACGACGTGCCGGGCGCGGCCGTGTCGATAGTCCTTAATGGACAGGTGGTCTGGTCTGCAGGATACGGCCTGGCCGATCGGGCCCAGGGTGTTCCCGTGACCACCGACACGGTCTTTCAGGTCGCTTCCATCTCGAAGGCCGTCACCTCCTGGGGTGTGATGCGGCTGGTGGAGGGCGGCGTCCTCGAGCTGGACGCGCCCGTCGAGCAATACCTGACCCGCTGGCACCTGCCCCCCTCCCCCTACGATGCCTCCGGGGTGACGATCCGCCGCCTGCTCAGCCACACCGCCGGGCTCTCGGTGCATGGATATCCTGGATATCCACCTGACCAACCGCTTCCATCTCTAGAGGACTCACTCTCCGGCCACAACCGCGGAGCGGGTGCAGTTCGCATTGCGATGGAACCCGGCGCGCAGTGGAGCTATTCTGGCGGCGGCTTTACCCTGCTCCAGTTGGTCATCGAGGAGGTCACCGGCGAGGCCTTTTCCGCCTACATGCAACGCGAAGTGCTGGAGCCATTGGGCATGACCCACAGCAGCTTCGAGTGGCGGGCGGACCTTCGCCCGGCGACGGCTGTCCCCTACAACGAAACGGGAGCGCCGGTACCGAACTACCTTTTCACCGAGCAGGCGGCCGCCGGCTTGTACACCACCGCCCCCGACCTGGCGCTCTTTGTGGCTGCCGCAATGCCCGGCCCCAACGGAGAGCCCCCCGGGCGAGGAGTGTTGACGCCCGACACGCTCGCCCTGATGTTCACTCCCGCCGTGCAGCTCCAGAGCCCGGGTGATGCGTGGGGCCTGGGGTACAGTCTTTCTGCCGTATCGGATGGGAGTCAGGCGATCCGGCACGGAGGATCCAACGCCGGTTGGCAGGCATTCTTCGAAGCGGCCCCGACTTGGGGCAAAGGCATTGTGGTCCTCACCAACAGCGATAACGGAATGGATCTGGTCGAGTCTGTGGTGAGTGCTGTTCTGGAGATCATAGATGGCGGCACGCCGTAGATGGACTGTGCGAACGGCGCTGGTCCCGTGTCCTGGCGGGCGCAGCGCAGGCTGGCCACAAGTGCAGGCTCGGTGCAGTCATCCGAACGACAGTGCACCTGTGGAGTCGGACGCCGGGACAAGAGGAGTGTTGGTCATGAAAGGTTCCTTACGATGGTCGCTAGTGCCCGCGCGGCCTTGCGCGAGCCAGCTGCAGTCCTCCATGGCCCGGCGAATTCAGCGGAGGCTGCTGTTGCTCATCGCCTCCGGATTGGCGGTGGTCAGCTGCGCGCGGCAGGCGACCCCCGCGCCTGACCCGACTCGCACCCCTCATCCGCCGCTGGTCATCGAGACCCGGCTGACCGCCGCCGAACGCCGCGCCATCTTCGAAACAGTCTGGCAGACGATGAACGACGAGTACTTCGATCCCACCTTCGGCGGGCTGGATTGGCAGGCCATCGGCGAGGAGTATCGCCTGAGGTTGGCGACGGTCGAGGACGACGACACCTTCTGGCGGCAGGTGGTGAACCCGATGCTGTGGGAGCTCGGTGTGTCGCACATGGCGGCCCTGCCGCCCGAGCTCGCCATCCTGATCGACCCCATGACCTTCGCCACCGGATCGCTGGGCATGGACGTCCGCCTGCTGGACGGAGTGGCCGTGGTAACCCAGGTCGTCGATGGCTCTCCGGCCGACGAGGCCGGACTGCGGCTTGGCTTCCTGATCACCTCCGTGGATGGTTGGACGTTGGAGGACATAGCCGCCAATTCCATGCCCAGCCCCCCCTACAACGGGCGCCACGAGCGGGTGGCCGCGGTCCAGGAGCTGCGGTCCCTCCTGTACGGCGAAGCGGGCAGAGAGGTCGTCGTGGAGTACCTGGACGCAAACGACCGGCCGCAGCGTGGCACCCTCCGGTACACCGAGCGCAGGGGCAGCGCTTGCGCCGAGCTCGACCCATCCACGCCTCCGGCCTGCGGCGAGATCGAGGTGAGACGGCTGGCCAACGGTATCGGCTACATCCGATTCTCCGGATTCCTGGGAGCGGTTCTGGACGGCGTGCTCGTGGCCATCGACGAACTGCGCGACGCGCCGGGCCTGATCATCGACATACGCGGCAATCCCGGCGGCCAGTTCTTCGTGCGCACCACAATCGCCAGCCATCTCGTAGGCGCACCGGAACTCTGGATGCGCTATCAGTACCGCGACCATCTTGAAGAGGTCTATCTCGATCCGGACCCCGACGCCTACCGCGGCGAGGTAGTGATCCTGGTCGATGAGCTCAGCGCCTCCTCCAGCGAGGAGTTCTCCGGCAGCCTGCAGGCTTTGGGACGGGCCACGATCGTGGGCTCGCAGACGCCCGGGATGTGCCTCACCGCCAACATGGTTCCACTGCCGAATGGCGCCCTTCTGGTCTACCCCTTCAGCCAGCCGCAGACGTCGGCCGGGCGCGTGCTGGAGAACAACGGCGTCGTCCCGGACATCGCCGTGACCTTGGAGCGACAGCAGCTCCTGCTGGGCATCGACGCGCAGCTGGAGGCGGCACTCGCCTTCCTGGCCCAGCAAATCGGGAACTAGAGGCACGTGTGGTTGTGTGTGTTCTGCGCGAGCGGCACTTCGCCGGGCACGATGATCGTTCCCTCGCCTTGGCGGCTGGTGATAGGGTCCGCAAGGCACGAGCGGATCTGACATCGGGCCGTCCGCGGCCGGGGAATATGTGCAGGAGGAACGATCATGTTGACGAGTGAGTCTTCGGACGCGATGGAGACCATCCCGGGAGGAACGCTGCCCTCGAGCCTTCAGAGCGGAAGCACCCCTGCCGGCCGAAGCAGATGGGCCTTGTTCGCAAGTCGCCTGGGGGGCTTTGTTGGCTTGTTGTCGGTGGCCTTGGCCCTGGCACTGGGCTTCGGGCTGCTGACGCCGGGGCCGGCGGTGGCGGGCTTCCTGTCGGCAGTCACCAACCTGGGCGCCGTCATCTGGCTCGCCGGGATCGCGGCCATTCAGTGGCCCCGGCTCGGAAGACTAGGCGTGCTGGGGCTGGGCGCGGCGATGGCTGGACTGACCGCGATTGCCGCCTTTCAGATGCTAGCCACCGCTGCCGGTGCCGATCCCCACGGCCGGACGACCACGCTGCTGGCCGGACCGGCCATCTTGCCGGTCTATACGGTGACCCTGGTCTCCTTCGTCTGGGGTGTCCTGGCCCTGGGCACCGTTTCCCTGCAAGCCGGCGTTCTGCCGCGCGGTGCGGTTGTCCTCTGGATGCTCGGGTTTGCTGCGGCAGCCGTCAGCTCATGGCTGCCCGCTTCCCTGGCTAGTGCTGCCGGCATCGTCTGGTCGAGCATCGCCCTGCTGCGCTGGGCCCCTGTGGAGGCAGCCAGCCCCCCTGATGAGGCCAAGGCGTCCATGCCTGCGGCATCCCCGTCGGTCCCTGACGCCGGGCGCTTGATCCCCCTGGACGCGCTCCGCGGGACGATCATGGCGCTGATGGCCATTGACCACGCCAGCCTCTTCGTGCGCCGCTGGCACCCGTTCGAGACCTGGGATCAGCCTTTGCCCGACTACCCCAGCTTGGCCGCCATGCTCACGCGCCTAGCCACCCACCCGTGTGCGCCCGGGTTCTTCTTCCTGATGGGCGCCGGCATGATCCTCTTCGCGCACGCACGCCGCCAACTCGGCTGGTCCGAGGCCCGGATCGCCCGCCACCTGGCGCTGCGCGGACTGCTGTTCATCGCCCTCGAGCAGCTGATCGTCGACGTAGCCTCGTCCGGACGGATCAATCCCTTTGACTTCAGCATCCTTGCCGGCCTGGGTGCGGCCATGTTGCTCGGGATCCTCTTCCTGCAGATAAGCGGACCGGTGCAGGCGCTGGCTGGCGCGGCTATCCTGCTTGCCACGCAATTCCTGCCGGGGCTTATGCAGGGCGCAGACCTAGGGATAGCAAGCCCCATCCGCCTCCTGATCCTGCCGGGGTCCGTGGGGATTGCCTCCGTCCTGTACCCACCGATCCCCTGGCTCGGGGTTGCCCTGCTCGGGATGGCATTCGCCCGCCTCTTGCTGCGGCATCAAGACAAGGCGTACCGGGTGGCGGCAGTCGTTGGCCTAGCGTGTCTGGCTCTCTTCCCGCTCGTCCGCATTCTGGGGGGCTTCGGGAACCTGCGAATGCCTTCCGGCCACTCACTGGTCGACTTCTTCAACGTTGTGAAGTACCCACCGAGCCTATCCTTCTTGTTCCTATCCCTGGGGTTCGACCTCGTCGTGCTCTACCTGTTCTCTAGAGTCCCCTCCTGGCTCACGAAGGCCATCCAACCCGTGGTGACCCTGGGCCAAGCCGCCCTTTACTTCTTCCTGGCGCACTGGTTCGTGTATGGTGCAATGGGCCAGGCCTGGCCCACGCCAGGCGGCCTGCCCCAGACGTACCTGGCCTGGGCGGTCGGCCTCGTGCTGCTTTACCCGGTGTGCAAGACCTACGAGGCTTTCAAGCACAGGATGCCGGCGA
>CAZEMA010000021.1:0-18783 GCA_964513155.1 uncultured Anaerolineaceae bacterium | reverse complement strand
CTGCTTTACCCGGTGTGCAAGACCTACGAGGCTTTCAAGCACAGGATGCCGGCGACTTCGGTATGGAGAATGGTGTAGGAAACATAGGGCAAGCCGCGCCGGCTGGGTGCGGCTTCAGGAGCACCGGTGTTCACCTGTACATCGAAGAGAAGAACGGAAACTGAGCTCAATCCTGACCGTATCCTATCCCTGCAGCGCCCCATACGAGTGTGGTCGCATGACATCTCACGGGGGGCCATGGCGATCTCGTTCCGGGAAATCACCATCCCGGTCACGGGTCGCAGCACGTCCTTCGAAGAGGAATCGATGGTGCGGGAAGATAGGTCTTGTGGACATCGAAGGAGCTCCTGGCGGTGGATGGGCATTGTGCTTTCGGCCATCCTATTCGGCCTGTCGTACCTATATCAGGGTCCTGCGGGGGTCGTCTCCGTCACGCTCGATGGCCTGATCCTTGCGCTCTGGTATATGCGTTCTGGGCGAATCTTCCCGCTGATCATCTCCCACTATCTCTACGATGCCATTCAGATCGTTCAGGTCGTGATCTTGATCCGGCAGGGTGTGATTGTGATGTGATCATCGGTGGGCAATGCCCCGGCCCTGGCTGTCATCCGTGTCTGCAAGGTCACCATCCCGCTCCTGCGCAAAGGTGGGGCTGAAGGTCCAACCGTCCGCACACTTTGACGAATGGCGCATGCTGCCATCAGGAAGAGCGGAGGAGGTAATCATGTCCGCCGAAGCCGTAGACACAATCGTGAAAGGGAAAGCAACTGGTGACCGGAACGGACGGGCGTCTCGCCTTGGCCTGTTCGCCCTCTTCCTGATGTGCGGTCTCGCCATCTTCGTGTTCGGCTCGGGCTACTTCGCGATCTTCCCGACGAACAACAACCCGCTCTATCTCGCCAGCCTCTCTGCACTTCTTCTGGTCGTCGCCGTGTTCCTGAAACTGAACGAGCGCTTGGAGAAGTACTGGCGGGCTGCTCTTGCCTTCTTCACTGCGTCCGCCGCTCTGCTGTTCTCCACAGTCATGGCGCGCTATACCAACGCCTTCCTTGGTGCCTTGAACGTGTCGATCATCACCTCGCAGGGCATCGCCCTCGCCAAATCGTACGAAATGGTGATGATCGTCGTGCCGATCATCCTGCTCACCAAGCTGTCGGGCGCTGATCTGGGAACGCTCTACCTCAAGCGAGGCAATCTCAAGTGGAGCCTGTCCATCGGCCTCCTGGTGCTGTTCAATTTCGCGTCCTCGGCCTTCCTGTTCTTCGGGGCTCGATACTCCAGCGTGGACAGGCTGGGCGCGGCTGTGCTGTGGGGCCTGGTCTTCTCCTTCGCGAACGGGTTCATGGAGGAACTGTGGATGCGGGGCATCTTCCTGAAGCGCCTGGAACCGCTGCTGGGGCTCGGCGGCGCGGTGCTCCTGACCTCCATTGTATTCTCGTCGGCACACGTGGGGGCGGTCTATGTCACGCCCGCCGCGATTCCGTTCATGCTGGCCTACGCCCTGACTCTGGGAATCGCTTGCGGTTATCTGATCATGAAAACCGGCAGCCTGTGGGGCGCCACGCTCATCCATGCCGCTGCCGACCTGTTCTTGTTCATCGCCATGTTGGCCAATGCGTGATCGGTATGCGGAGCGCGGGAAATGTCGCCGGAGATCGCATCCCTACGGGAAAGGCATCTTGAAGAGGTAGCCCACCTGGTGTCATCGTTCTTGTGGACTGCGTGACGCTTCTTCTCTTGGCAGTCCCTTGGCAAACCTGTTCTTACATGGCAATGCTGGCAAGGTCAAATCGTGACCATTCTCCCATCACCGTGTTGATTGGCTGGCTCTATAACTGCAGCAAGGGGAGCATCCGGGTGGCAGGAGTCGCCCATACTGCAGTCATCACGGTACGAGCGCCTATACCGGGTTCTGATTGGCCTATAATCAGAGCTACTCTGTATGCTGCTGCGCTGGTTATGGTTGTGCTGGATCGGATGTGGAAGAAACCTCCCTCTGGTCATCCGGCGCGCAAGCCGAACAGCCATCCTCTACTCATCGTCGTTGGTCCCGCAGTCCGCGCCGCCAGACGGCGCGCGGACGGACAGGCGCCGTTGCCGTGATCGGAATAAGCACGCCAAGCAGCCTTCTGCGATTCGGACATCCCCTGCCGGTTCCCCCTGGAATGGAGAACATAGGCTGGCTGATTGCCATCCTGGTGGTGGCCCTGGCCGTCCTCGGTCTGCTGATCCTGTTGGCGCGGATGCGGCGCCTGACCGACAAGAACCGCGAATTGGGCAGCCAGTTGTCCCTGCGCATGCGCGAGCTCGATGAACTGAACGCGATCTCGGCGATCGCCGGTCGGCCACTCCAGTTGGACCAGACGCTGGCCGACGCGCTCCGCAGCGTGCTGCAGATTGTCGATGTCGAGGCGGGCGGGATCTACTTGTCGGAGGAAGGGACCACGCGGTTGAGGCTGGCCGCCCACCAGGGGTTGAGTGATTCCCTGATTCGCGACATTGACGATCTGCAGGTCGGCGAGGGGTTTTCGGGGCGCGTTGTCGAATCCGGGCAATCGATCGTCGTCAATGATGTCTCCCAGGACCCGCGGCTCACCCGCCTGAGCGTCCGCGAGGAGCAACTGCACTCGCTGGCGGTCGTGCCGATCGGCGCCAACGGCACGCCGTTGGGAACGCTCTTCGCCATCACCCGGGGCACGCGCCAGTTCTCGGCCTGGGATGTTCAATTGCTGACCGCCACGGGCCGCCAGATCGCCTGGCTTGTGCAGAGCTCGCTACTGTTCGCCACCGTCCAGCGCCGGGCAGAGCAATTCCGGTTGAACGCTGAGGTCGGACGGGTGCTCAGCTCCATCTTGTCTGTGGACCAGCTTCTGCCCAGGATGGCCTCTCTCATTCGCGAGGCTTTCGGCGTCTACCTGGTGGAGATCGGTCTGGTCGAGGGGGACAACCTCGTCTTTCGGGCCGGCGCCGGAGGGGAATGGGGAGAGGACTTCCGGGAGTTCAGCGTGCGGATCGGAGAACAGGGGATTAGCGGCTGGGTAGCGCAGCATGGGGAACCCCTCCTGGTCCCGGATGTCGGAAGAGAACCTCGCTACCTCCAGGTGACCGACATCCGCACGCGCTCAGAACTGACCATCCCGCTGAAGACCCAGGACACGGTGATCGGCGTCCTCAATCTCGAGAGCGACCGCCTGAACGCGTTCGACGAGAGCGACATGTCCTTGCTTCAGGGCCTGGCGAACCAGGCGGCGGTGACCATTCAAAACGCGCGCTTCTTCGAAGCCGAGCGGCGCAGGGCGGACCAGTTCCGCTTGATCAGCGAGGTCGGTCGGCAGATCAGCTCCATCCTGGAGATCGACGAGCTCCTGATGCAGATGGCGGGCCTGATTCGCGAGGCGTTGGGCTTCACCCACGTCGGGGTCGGTTTGGTCGAAGGCAACGAGGTCGTTTCCCGAGCCGAGGTTGGCGCCTGGCAGACGGCATTCCATGGAGCGAGACGGAAGGTGGGCGAAGAGGGACTGTGGGGCTGGGTCGCCGAGACCGGCGAGGCCTTGATGGTCGCCGACGTACAGCGGGAGCCCCGTCATCGGCCCGCTCCCGGAAGTGAAACGCTACGGTCGCACCTCACCGTTCCGCTCAAGGTCAAGGGTCGGGTCATCGGGGTTCTGACCGCCGCCAGCGATCGGGTGGGCGCCTTCGACGAGAGCGATCGGATCGTTCTCCAGTTGCTGGCGAACCAGGCTGCCGTGGCCATCGAGAACGCCCGCTACTTGGCGGCCTATCGGCACCGCGCCGAGCAGTTCCGTGTGCTGGCCGAGATTGGTCGGCGGACCACGCTGACGGCGAACCTGGACGAAATGCTGCTACAGATTGTCAAGATGTTGCACGAGGCTTTCGGCTACTACCATGTCGGGATCGGATTGATCGAAGGTGATGAGGTCGTCTACCACGCGGGGGCCGGTGAGCTGTGGGATGATCCGACGTTTGCCTTCAGGCCCGCCCGATTGAAGGTCGGCAGTCAGGGTCTGACCGGCCACGTTGCTGCGACAGGCAAGCCGTTGCTGGTCGGCGATGTCGATCGCGACCCGCGCTATGTTTGGCTGCAGGGCAGCCAGACCCGTTCCGAGGCTCTGGCCCCGATCCTCATTAAGGGGCAGGTCGTCGGCGTCATTGACCTGCAGAGCGAGCGTCTGGAGGCATTCGACGAGACCGACTTGTCAGTCCTCGAATCGTTGGCGAATCAGATCGCGGCCGCCATGGAGAACGCCCGTCTGTACGAGCAATCGCAGCAGACGGCGGTGCTGGAGGAGCGGCAGCGGATCGCCCGTGAGCTTCACGATGCCGTCACCCAGACTCTCTTCTCGGCCAGCCTGATTGCCCAGGCTCTCCCCGCCGTGTGGCAGCGCAACCACGACGAAGGCCTGGCCCTGTTGGGCGAGCTGCGCCAACTCAGCCGCGGCGCGCTGGCCGAAATGCGCACGCTGCTTCTCGAGCTCCGCCCGGCTTCCGTCGCCGAGGCCCAACTCAGCGATCTGCTGCGCCAGCTGGCCGAAGCCGCCGCCGGCCGGGAAGGCATTCCGGTGGAGGTTAATGTGGAAGGATCGGGCATGCTTCCTGGCGATGCCCATGTGGCTTTCTACCGTATTGCGCAGGAGTCGCTCAACAACATCGTCAAGCACGCCCGCGCCAGCGCTGCCACGGTCACGCTCCGGCACCTGGCCTCGGGCGGAGCCGAGCTGCGCATCAGCGACGATGGCCGCGGCTTCTCTCCCGCGGAAGTTCAAGCCGGGGAATTGGGCCTGGGGATCATGCATGAGCGGGCGGCGTCGATCGGCGCCCGGCTTTCGGTCGACAGCGCGCCCGGCAAGGGCACGCGCGTTACCGTCAAATGGGAGCCAGCCTAGGCGGCACCGGCCGCAGACCCGATACCGGGCCAGCGGCGGGAAGGCGGCGCTCTGAACGTGCAGGTTCCGTAGGAGGTGCAGCCGTGTCACAAGTACCCCAGATCAAGGTCTTGCTGGTCGATGATCACGGCATGGTGCGCCGCGGACTGACGGCATACCTAAGCGGGGCCGCTGACCTATGTCTGGTGGGTGAGGCGCGCGATGGGCAGGAAGCCGTGGACAAGTGCGAACGCCTGCAGCCGGATGTGGTACTCATGGATCTGCTGATGCCCAAGCTTGACGGCGTGGCTGCCACTCGTCAGATACGAAAGCGCTGGCCTGGGATCCAGGTGATCGCGCTCACCAGCTTCCAGGAGAAAGGACTGGTGCGCGATGCGCTGCAGGCCGGAGCGATCAGTTACCTGTTGAAGAACGTGTCCGGCGACGATCTGGTTACTGCGATCCGGTCGGCCCACGCGGGGCGCCCGACCCTGGCCACTGAGGCGATCGAAGCTCTGGTTCAAACAGAGGAGCAGGAACCGCTGCTGAGCGAGCCGCTGACAGATCGCGAGGAGGAGGTTCTTGGGCTACTCGTGCGCGGTCTTGAGAACTCACAGATCGCCGCCCAGCTGAGCATCAGCCCCTCGACCGTGAAGGTCCATGTCAGCAACATCCTGTCGAAGATCGGTGTTGCCAACCGCAAGGAGGCTATCGCGCTGGCTCTGGAGCACAAGCTGGTGCCTCGCAGGGACTAGACAACCCCCCCACATGGCCTAAGCCGAAGATCCCCCTGACGGGAGATGCGGGGGACAGGCGCCTGCGCGTAGATTGGGGAGCGGGACCGCCCAGTTCGCGGTCCAGCCTCGGCCAGCCCATCATGTTCTCTAAGCGCCCTGTGTGCTGGAGACGCAGGAGCAAGACCAGGAGAAGCGTCATGGCCTTCAAGTATGTATCGATCCGCCTCGCCTCGTGTGCACTTCTGGTCTCTCTGGCGGCCTGCACTGTCCCGGCCGTCACCTCTCCGAGCGCACCAACCGAAGCTGTTCCCACAACCTCCCCACCGACCGTCCCTGCCGCCACGCCGCAGCCGACGGACGTTGCCGACGCGGTCGGCACGCCAGTGTATGAGCCCGACCAGGCCGCACTGCAAGGCTTCGCCTACGACGGCTGGCTGACCTATCTCAACGCAGCGTACGGCTTCAGCTTGCGCTACCCTCCGCAGTGGGTGGTTGCTGAGGTAACGGATCCCAACGACACGATGTTCCAGCACCGGGTCACCCTGAGCGACCCCGCCGATCCGGCCATGGCGCTTCACATCGCCTTTCGCGCGGCCAATGAAACCGCGCGGATCACGCCATCGGGCATGGGCGGCGGTGAACTGATCGCCCGCGGATCGCTGGCGTTCCTGGGAGAAGAAATCCAGCGCCAGGCGCTTGTCGGGGAAGGAAAGGACATGGGCGTGATCTACGCGGCGAGCGGCGAGATCGCGCGCGGTGATCTCGTCTTCTGGATCGGCCTGAACTACGCCGGAAGCCCCCTCACCGACCCCGGACTGTCGGCCGAAGTGGAGAGGCTGGCCGACGCGGTCATCGGCTCGGTGGCTCTGAGCCGGTAGGCCCGAGGCCTGCCCCTCGTCCAGACCTACTGCCTTGGGTAGCGAGCGTGCCTGGGAGTCGGCAACGCGATCGTCCGGGCAGTCCGTCACCGCACCCTCAGGTGTAGATAGATCCCCCGACTGGCCTAGGCCACAAACCCCCCGGGCGCACGATGTGCCCCGGGGGGTTCTGCGCGTTACTGGAAGCAGCAGAAGGTCAAGACCGCCCGCCGTGCGTGTGTGCGGCAATTCGCCCTTCCGCAGGAGACACTCGATGCGCATCGTGCTGGCCCAGAGGCGACCCATCGTTCGCGTGGCACTCCGGGCGCTGCTGGAGCAGGACCAGGAAGTGCGGGTCGTCGGCGAGGCTGTTGACGTAGACGAACTGTTGGTGAAAGCTGGTGAATCCTGTCCAGAGCTTGTGCTGCTCGATTGGACGCTGGTCGGACGGGATCCCGCGAAGTTGCTTTCGAGTCTTCACGATTTGTGCCCCTCAGTTCGCGTCATCGTTATGAGCGCCGATCCAGGGGGACGCGCCAGCTCGCTCGAGGCCGGCGCCGATTCCTTTGTCAGCATGAGTGACGCTCCCGACAGACTCCTGGAAACACTCGAGGAGTGCAGGGAGATGTTGGAGGAGCGCCCGGAGGGATATGGGGATGGAAACCAAGAAACTGCGCCTGCAGACGATCGCTGCAGTCCCCGGCCAGCGCCGGGGTGCGGCCGAGACCCTGCGCCTGGCGACCCGAGGCCTCATGGCTTTCGCTCGCCGTGCCCTGCTGATTGACCGCCAGGGTGTGAAGCCTTTCCAGGAAGACACCAAGCGCTGGGCCGACCTGGGCAGCATTCGACGCATCGGGCCGAGGCTCTAGGGAGAGCATCCAGGCAAGCAGGGATCGAACGGGATCGCCGTTCGAGACGGAGGGGATAATGGCTATCCACAAGATCTTTAGACCACGGAATGCCGTGATCCTGATCGGGGCGACATTCCTCTTCTGGGGTGCGGCTCGCATGCTGTGCAGTGTGCGCTTGACGCAGCGGCTTTACAGGACTGCGCGCACATGAACGTCGGAAGGGCCCCTGCAGCGATCGGTATTCACCAGATCGGCCCGCGGCCTTTCGCCCTTGGGTCGATAGCGCTGATCGGCGGATGCCGATAGCAGGAGGTTAGGTACCATGTCGTACGCAAGAGTCCTGAGATACGCTTTGGAGATGGTCCGGCGCCAGCGTGCCCTGTGGCTTTTCGGGGCGCTGCTCGCCCTGACCGCCTTCAACGGGTTCTTCCTCACTGACAGGCTGAACCAGGATCCCCTGGTCGCGAACAACACGATCCAGGTCACTCCATACATGACCTGGCGATTCCCGGGTGAGGGCGTGAGGATTGACCTGACCGGGCCGGGCGGCCCGAGAGTCTCGTTCGTTGATCCTCGTCTGGACACTCTCCTGGCGGGCCCTGTCGGTCACGACATCCAGGCGATCCTCATCACCGCCGGGTACGTGTTCGCTGCGGTTCTGCTCTTCGCGCTGGTGGCTCGGTACGTGGCGGAGGCAGCGCTGATCCGCACGGTCGACGAGAGCGAGCCGAACGGACCCCGCAAGACGGTCGCCCGCGGCTTCCGTCTGGGGTTCTCCCAGGCCGCCTGGCGCCTGTTCCTGATCGACCTGGTCATCCTCTCCCGATCGGGCTGATCCTGGCGGCCCTGCTGGTCCTGGCCTTGTCGCCGCTCGCCCTATTGGCGGTCGGCAACGGGCTTGCTGCTGCAACAGGAACGCTTGCCACGCTTGTTCTGCTGGTGGTGTTTGCGACTGCCGCCTTCGCGGCTGTAATAACGGTCTCAATCGTCCGTCCGGTCATTCTTCGTGCCTGCGCGATCGAGGGGCTGGGAGTTGGACGGTCGATCCGACGCGGTTTCGCCTTGACGAAGGCACGACTCGGGGACGTCCTGGTCCTGTGGCTGATCAGTCAAGCCGTCCGGCTTGGCGGGATGATCCTTGCTGTGCCGGCCCTAGTCCTGGCCTCGCCGGTGATGGCCGCCTTCCTCCCAGTCGGAGTCCTGGCTGGCGGAGTTCCTGCAGCGATCGTGGGCGGCATCCTATCTGCCTCCTACCAGGGCGTCGCGCCGTGGATCATGGGAGTAATCATCGGCCTGCCGATCTTCATCCTGATCACACTGGCGCCGATCCTGTTCCTGAACGGACTGCTGGAGGCCTTCAAATCGGCGTTCTGGACTGGGGGCTTCCGCGAGCTGCGGCAGCCCGCTCCTGCCAGCTCGCCGAGCGTCGCGCTCCGACGCCCTACAGGGCTCGAGATGGCGCCTGCGCTGTAGCGTGAACGACGCGAGGTCTGCGATGGCCCGGGAGGCGGTCTACAGACCGCCTCCCGGGTTGTGCAAGGGACGCTACAACCTGGAAGGAACATCACCCGGTGAAGGCGATTCCGCAGGCGAGCAGTGCGCCAAGGGCGGGAGGAAACGCGGGTCTGTGGGCGCACATCCAATCCGTACGCAGCCTGGACTTTCTCAAAGCACAAGGCGTGAATGAGGCGGACTTGGGCGTAGATGCAGAGAATCAAAGCGAAGCGTCTGGACTCTGCCAAAGACTGGGAGACAAGACCTTCAGAATAGACGCTTGGTTTCGTATATCGATGGAGGCATGAACACAGTGAAACGCAAAAGGCTTCTCATCGGCGGAATGATCCTTGGAGTGCTGATTCTCCTCTTCATCCTTGCCTGGCCCGCTGCTCCCCTCTGGGTGAAACTGGGCCTCAGGCCCGTTTGTATCCAAGGCAGTTGGCCCCATCTCCGGGTTGTCTCATGCCCACAGCCGACAACAGTTCCGCCCGCCGTCACCCCGTTGCCGTTGCCGATCCTGAGCGGGCAGACACCGACCCCCGTCATCGTGGATGACGACGGCAGCCCCGATGGCGTGATTGCCCTGCTGTACTTCCTGCGCAGTCCGCTCTTCGACGTTCAGGCAGTCACGATATCGTGCGGTGAAGCCCATCCTGAATTGTTCGCGCCTCATATCCAGCAACTCCTGGTAGGACTTGGGAGAGCGGACGTCCCCGTTGGTGTTGGCAGGGCTACGCCGTTGGAAGGAAACAACGCCTTTCCCGACCCGTGGAGGCAGGCCAGTGACGATTTCTGGGGCATCGCCTACCCTCAGGCGTCCGGATCGCTGGAACCCGTACCGGCTGCTGAACTCATTGTGGAAACCCTCAACAACTCAACCCAACCCGTGATGGTGTTTGTCAGCGGCAACCATACCAACCTGGCGGAGGCGCTGCGTCTCGACCCGAGCATCGCCGAACACATACGTGAGGTCCACATTATGGGCGGGAGCATCTATGCACCGGGCAATATCGAGAGCGATTGGCCAGACATCCAAAACAGTGTCGCTGAATGGAACATCTGGGTCGATCCGGCAGCGGCTGATGAGGTATTCGCCTCTGGGCTGCCTCTTCACCTCACGCCCCTGGACGCCACCAGCCAAGTCATCTGGACACAGTCGGACGCGCTCCGTTGGGCTGCCTCCGGAACGCCTGATGGAGTCCTGGCTGGGGACCTCCTGCAATGGATGCTGGATTCGTGGTCTTCGACAGGTGTATATGTTTGGGATCTGGTGGCAGCGGTCAACGCGACCGACCCGGCACTCTGCCCCGAGGTCTCACTCGCAGTGGACGTCTTCGTTGCACCCGGGCCAGACCAGGGTCGAACGGTAGTCACGGATCAGTCTCCAAACGCGACCGTTTGCCTCGATCCTGACCCGGAACAGATCAAAGCCCTTGCAGCAGCCATCCTGGGTCACTGACGCCAAGCGCCTCGGTGACCCCGGAGAACGTTTCGTGGTGAGAAGAATGGAGTTGTCCCCCCCGAGGGCGCTGATGTACGCTACAGTCGGGGCTGCTCTTGAAAGAGGCATCGGCCATGGCCAGAAGTCGGTATCTCGCGAGGGAGGCGGACCGCGAACAGACTTTCAAAGTTCCTCGCGATCGGCACGCCTGCCTTGGTCTTGGTCGGGGCCTGCGGGCAGGGGTAGGTCGTCGACACCGGGCCCCCGCGGATCTCATAGGCTCGGGGGGCGTCGTCTGAAGAGGGCCGTAGCGTCGTCGGCATCACGGGCCAGGAGCTCGCCATGCAACCTACAACTTATGTGCTCATTGCGGTCGCACTCGGATCGGCCATCTGGGCCACGGTGACCATGGTGCGCGTCTACGAGTTCCTCCGGAGAAGAGGGGAAAAAGCAAGCTTCCTGTTCCTGAGGATCATGATCTTTCGATACCTGCGGAGGTACAAGGCGATTACCCTAGAGGAGAGGGGGAGGGTTGGGCCCCTCTATCATCAGTTCACCACTTCGGTGAACGTGGTGCTGCTTGCGGCAGCCGCCGCGGCTGTTGCCTTCCTCAGCTCTCGATAGGAGATCGCGGCGACCGAGCCGGCGAAAGGGGATGCCCGGCAGGGAGCCGCGGGCGTTGGAGCGGTGCGAGGAATGCACGGCCTGTCTGCGCAAGTGGCCGAGCAGGCCATCGCTCGGGACCGCTTCCTGCTTCGCGCCGAGCGCTGGAGTACGTTCCACAACGAGCGCTCCGGTTTCCCCATGGAATGCCAGTATATGCAGCGCAGCTGGGAGGACCGGCGAATTACCGCAACGCGCCAAGGCCCCCAGAGCGCGAAGCGTGGATCTGCCGGCCTATGGCGGTCGTCCCGCCGTCGGTCCAGGTTCCAGGAATCCCCGCAGCAGGTCCACGAAAGCCTCGGGGGCTTCATCGGGCGTGTGGTGGTCGGTGGGCAGCTCGACCAGCCGCGCCCCGGGGATCCGCTGGGCGGCGAGACGTCCTTCCTCGGGCGGCACCGTCAGGTCCCGGCTGCCGACGATCACCAGCGTCGGGGCGCGGATCCCGTCCAGGCGGGGGGAGAGATTGTGGCGCACGGCCCGGGCGCTGCCCAGAAGCGAATCGGCGGTAGTCAGGGTGAGGTCCTCAAGATTGCGGCGGGCGTAGACTTCGGTTGCGAAGCGAAGGCGGTTTTGCGCCAGGGCCCGCTGGATTCGAGTGGCCAGCCGGGGCCATAGCCGCCGGGCAAGGTTCACTACCGCCCTGCCCGGCGCTCTCTGGGTCAGCCAGTGCAGGTTGAAGTGCAGGTGACCCGTCACCACCGGGTTCACCAGGACCAGGCGCTCCACATCCATCGGGTAGCGGAGGGCATATTCCAGCGCGATCATCCCCCCAAGGGAGTGACCGACCAGGGTCGCAGGAAGCGCCGCAGTTGCTCTAGCGAATTCGTAGGTCACGGAGACGAAGTTGGGCAGGCTGTACCAGGCGAACGCGGGCTTGGAGGACTGTCCATGGCCCGGCAGATCGAGCGCCAGGCAGCGGTGGGCGGACTCGAGCGCCTCCATCACGCCCACCCACATCCTTCCAGAGCTGGCCCAGCCATGGACGAAGAGAATGGCCCCTCCGCGGCCTCCGGCCAGGCGGCAGTAGATCGGTATGCCGTGGAGGTCGAGAAGGCCTTCGTTCATCCTGATGACAAGCCCCCGTGAGGAGATTCGCGAAGCGCCCCGCTGAGACGAGCCCAGCCGGGGCGCGGGTCAAGCCATGATTATCCTTCGAGTCCCCCAGGGACGGCAAGCCCTGGCCGAGGGCAGGAGGACGATTGTGTTGTGGATGGGCGCCCGGGGGTGCGCCTGGTAGAGGCTCCACTTGCAGCCTAGCCGTGAGATCGGCACGCCACGCAGCGCGGGGCTGTTTCTCCTAGCTGCCATGCGCCGGATGTGCGGCGAGAGAGCCGGGTGCGTGTGCACCGGTCAGGTTTCGTCGCTGGCGCTGAGATCCTCTTCGACCAACAGGCGGCGCAGCACCTTCCCCACGAAACTCCTGGGGAGTTCCTGGCGGAACTCGATGTCCCAGGGCACCGCATACTCGGCCAGCCTGCGCCGGCAGAGGGCGATGAGCTCCTCCTTGCTGGCCCGCTCTCCCTCCCGCAAAACGACGTAAGCTTTCACCCGCTGGGAGGGCCAGCGGGCTCGTTGTATCCCGACAACCGCCACCTCTTTCACCTTCGGGTTCTCGTACAGGACCTCTTCGATGTCGCGCGGGTACACCTGGTACGCGCCGGCCAGGATCATTTCCCGTTTGCGGGCGATGATCTGGAAGTAGCCATCCTCATCCACCCGCGCCACATCGCCGGTCAGAAGCCATCCGTCCGGCCGAAGGACGGCCTGCGTCTCCTCGGGGAGTCCCCAGTAGCCGAGCATCACCTGAGGCCCGCGCACCGCCAGCTCGCCGATCTGCCCCGGAGGCAGGTCCTGGCCGTTGGCCAGGTCGACGATCTTGGCCTCGGTGCTGGGCACCGGGACGCCGATGCAGCCGACCTTCCGCCGGCCGTAGAGCGGATTGGCATGGGTGACCGGGCTGGCCTCGGTCTGGCCGTAGCCCTCGACCAAGCGGCCGCGGGTGAGCTTCTCGAATGCCTCCTGCACCTCCACGGGAAGCGGCGCTGCCCCGGATATGCAGGCCCGGATCGACTGGATGCCGTAGCGGCGAGCGCCGGGGAAGTTGTTGACCGCCATGTACATGGAAGGCACGCCGGGGAACAGGGTGGGGCGGTGGCGGCGGATGGCGTGAAGGACCTGGGCCGTGATGAAGGTGGGCAGGATCACCATCGCCGCTCCCATCATCACCGGTACCGTCAGGGCGGTTGTCAACCCGTAGCTGTGGGAGAAGGGCAGGACGCACAGGAAGGTCTCCTTGCCTTCTCGCAGGTCGGGCACCCAGTGACGCACCTGGAGGGCGTTGGCCACCAGGTTGCGGTGCGTCAGCATCACCCCTTTGGGGGCGTCCATCGTCCCTCCGGTGTAGGCGATTACCGCCAGATCGTGCGAGGCGACCTCGACCTGTATCGGGCTTGGTGGAGCGGCCCTCAGGAGCGGATTGAGCATGTGCATGCCGGGCTGGAGCGGCCACGGCAGGCGGTGCCCTTCGGACTGGAGGCGGTTCAGGGAGAAGGCAAAAGACTTGAGCCGGGGGAGGTAGTCGGCGACAGAGGTGAAGATGACGTGCCGGATCCCGGCGGTCTCCTGTGCCTTCCGGGCGACGTCGGCCAGCTTGGTCAGGGTGATGAGCGCATCGGCCCGGGCGTCACGGATCTGGCGCAGGAGCTCGTCGGGTTCGGAGAGGGGGCTGGCGAAGACGACGGTCGCGCCGGCCTTCAGGATCCCGAAGAAGCAGATGACGCTCTGCGGAAGATTGGGCAGGAGGAGCATGACCCGGCTGCCCTTGCCCAGGCCCAAACTGGTCAGCGCGTGCGCCAGGCGATTGCTACGCCGGTCCAGGCGCTGGTACTTGAGGCGTGCTCCCTGGTAGAGGAGGGCCGGGCGGGCGGGGAAGCGGCGGGCGGAAGAGGTCAGAAAGCGATGAAGCGGGATGTCGGGGAGGGCCACGGTGTGCGGCACGCCTTCGTCGTAGTGCGTCAGCCAGGGCCGCGTGCGCAGGAGCGAGGCCGTCACACGATCGGCGGCGGCGGAAGGCTCCTCCCCTCGCCAGGAAGCCGCCTCACCCAGGAAGCGGCCGATGGCGCGGTTGACGGCCTCGTGCCGCTCGAGCATGACCATGTGGCCGGAGGCTCCGACGTCCAACTCTTCGGCTCCCGGGATGGCGCGTCCGACCCCCTGCAGATCCTCCAGGCCGAAGACGCGATCGCCGTGCCCCTGGATGACCAGCGCGGGCACCTGGAGATCGCGAAACAGGCTCCAGCCATTCCACTTCGCCACGCTTTCACCGTGCATGGCCTTGAGCACCGTGGGTGGCGCCTTCAGGTAGTGGCGGAAAAGGGGGTAGATCAGATCAAGGATGGGGGTCGGAAGCTTCAGGGTCGTGCGCAGGTTCCAGGCAAGCCGATACTCCCCCGCGGCGGCGACCAGGATGAGCGCTTCAACCCTCTGGGGGTGCGCGGTGGCGAACTCGGCCGCCAGGGCTGTGCCGAAGGAGTGGCCGACCAGGACGACCCGCTCCGGGACGTGCAAGGCTTCCAGGGCGGCTTCCAGATCCTGGAGCAACTGCCTCGTCTTGTAGGGACCCGGCGGAACGTCGGCGGTGCCATGGCCGCGCAGGCCGATGGAGATAACCCGGTTCTCGTCGGAGAAATGGGTTAGCTGCCGCCGCCACTGGCTGACGTTTCCGCCAAAGCCGTGGAGGAACACCAGGGTCCGGCGGGGGTGCTCGGGGGCGATGTCGATGACCGACAGCCGGATGGGTGGCTTGGTCGGGATTGTCAGCTCATGGCGGTAGAGCTCGATGTCAACCTGCATGGCCTCCCCCTAGTCCGCGATGCGGTATGGTGGAGCTGGCGCTTCCCGGGCTAAGCGTCCTGTGGCGTGGTGGGTCCGGGTGCGGACCCAGGAGGATGGCGTTGGGCGAGGTCTGCCCGCCGGCGAGAGGCCTTCGCCCAGCCACGGTCTCCCCATGGCCCGATTCTATGTCAAAGGAAACCCCGGCGGAAGCTCGGCGCCTCGTTCTGGAACCAGTTGGCCACCGGCTTGGGAAGCCGCCTGGCGTGCGGAGAGTGCGGGATGTCATGCCCGCCCGGATGCGCGATAATGAGTCGAGCGTTGCCCGCAACAGCGTACGCTAACGAGCAATTCCAGTTTGCCCTTGAGCTCGCCCTGAGCTAGACTAGACTGACTTGAGGCAGCCGTACCCCGACAGCTCCCCTCCACTTTCCCCGTCAACCACACCCCGAGCACGCTGTCGAATCACTAGTTAGGCAACAGCCGAGCTATACTACAGCCATCTGGTGGAGGCCGAGATGAGTCCACTCACCGAAGTCGAGGCGATCAAGGTCCTTGAAGACACTCTGTCGCAGGTGTCAGATCCCACCGAACGAGACAGAATTCTTTCCTGGGCATGGCAGAAATACTCAACCAAACCCCTGCCCGCGCCGACGACTGAACCACTGCCGGCGAAGCGTACCAAAGCAAAGAAGAAGGCCTCATCAGCCAAGAAGGCTAAGGCCGGCGCAAAGGGTCACCCAAAGCCCACGATAGTCAAGGATTTGAACCTCAAGCCCAAAGGCAAGACGCCCTTCGCCGAGTTCGCCAAAGCCAAGCTTCCCAAGACAAACCAGGAGAAATGTACTGTCTCGGTCTACTACCTTACCGAGGAGCTCGCCCTCAAGGCGGTCTCGCCCGATCACGTTTACACCTGCTACAAGGATCTTAAGTGGAAGGTCCCCGCGGACCTCTACAACACTCTTGTCTTGACAGCGCACCGCAAAGGTTGGCTTGACACCAGCGACATGACCTCCATCGCTCTCACCACACATGGCGAGAATCTAGTCGAACACGACCTCCCGAGGCCAGCCAAGGGAGCCGGCTAGACATGGCTTCCGGCCCGCCACCCGCCTCCATCCTGGCCGCCATCCCCCCTACGCTTCGCGAGGAACTCCTGGCGGCATTCGGCGAAATCACACGCAACTACCGAGAACGCCGTTGGGAGCCCTCCGAGCTTAACGGGGGCAAGTTCTGCGAAGTCGCCTACTCGATACTCCGCGGCTACGTTGACGGTGCGTATCCTCCCAGCGCGACTAAGCCCGCGAACATGCTCGACGCCTGCAAGGCCCTCGAACAAGCCGACTCGTCGCTCTTCCCGCGCTCTGTCAGGATACAGATCCCCCGCATGATCGTCGCCCTCTATGAGGTCCGCAACAACCGAGGAGTTGGCCACGTTGGCGGAGACGTAGACCCCAACGCCATGGACGCCACTTGCGTCCTATACATGGCCAAGTGGATTCTCGCCGAGCTCGTCAGGCTCTTCCACAACCTTGCGACCTCGGCTGCCGAGTCCGCCGTCGAATCCATCGTAGAGAGAGCACTTCCGCAAGTCTGGCAGATCGGCAAGAAACTCCGTGTACTTGACACCTCCCTGTCAATGAAGAACAAGACTCTGCTCCTCCTCTACCATAGTACTGGCCCCCTTCGTGAGTCCGACCTGGTTGATTGGGTCGAACACTCCAATCCATCGGCATACCGCCGCGATGTCCTCCGTCCACTCCACACCGCCAAGCTCATCGAATACGACACCAAAGACCGCGTCGTCCACATCTCCCCACTCGGAATCGCTGCTGTGGAGGACTCAATCCTAGCCTCCGCGGCTGTTGCCTAACGCGTCGCTGCAGCTGACCCGGCTGGCGCGCGGAAAGTTGGAGCGCGGCTTGCCCGCCAGAATGCGCGAGAATGAGTGGGCCGTTGCCTGAGCCGCCGGGCAGCTTCCCGTATAGGACACGGGACAGGTAGCTCGAGGCCGTTAGGCGCCGCGGGTCCGGTTACCCCGGAGTTGTGAACCCATGCCGCAAGAAACCAAGCTGTATCCGATGGTCGCAAGTTTCGCCGCTTCCCACTTCGGGCTTTGGCTCGTGAAGCAGAGGCTCGGCACCCAGCTCGGCAATATGGACGTGGTGGGGATCCGGGAGGCCCGCGGGGATTTTTCATCGACCGGCGAGCTCTTTGCCATTGAGGTAAAGGAGGAAGGTTCCCGCTTCCTTGCGTCGATCGGCCAGGCTCTGGCCTACACAGTCTACGTCCATTATCCATACCTCGCCGTTCGCCTCCGAAGGCGACGTGCATTCTCCCAAGAAGAGAAGGACATCGCCGCCCGCTTCGGCGTTGGACTCATTGCCATCCGCTCACGAGGCTGCACTCTCGTCTCAACAGCCCGACGGTTTGCCCCTGAAGACCGCCATGTGCTCCAGCTGTATTCTCGGCTCTCCGTGTTCCACTGTTCGCAATGTGGAGGCGTATTCAAGGAGGAGAACGTCGTCAGCGTCAACCAGCCGGGGCCCATCGACTTAGCTACCGATCCTCATTACAGGGGCACCCTTCGGAAGGCCGTTCTCAAACGGCGACATGTGCAATATTGGGTCTACGAGCTTGCTCAGCAACGCAGCGATCCGCGCGCGTACGTATACGACCGACGCTTTCTCTGCCGCGATTGTGTGTCCTTACTCGCTTCTATCATAGACACGCCACGCGGCGCCTAGCCACTCGCTGCAGCTGGCCCGGCCGGCTGGCGCCAAAGCTGGCTTGGTTTGCCCGCCAGATTGTGCGAGAATGGGGGAAGCGATGCGCAAGCCGCAGGGCAGCTGCCCCTCGCAAGCTCGGGGTGCCTCGCGGAGCTCGAGGCCGTTAGGCGCCTATCTCTCCCGCCACTACCCTCTCCAACTCAGGTGAATGTCAGTCTGCCTTCAGGGAGCTCGGTCCACCTGGCCCTACACTGGAAGCGCAGTGGAAGGGGGAGAAACATTGGAATACCGCGCCCACCAACTTGAGGTCAGGAGAGATTCAGCCCAGGAACCGGAAGAGGCCGCTTACATCGCCGTCAACAAGACCTTCGTCGAGCGCAAGCCGCCCTCCTTCGTCGTCGCCACCGCCGCGGGACGCAAGGTTTTCCAACAACACGTGGCGGCACTGGAATCGATCCTGAAAAGCGAATGAGGCTATATGGACACCATCGTGCAGGTTGAAGGATTGGGCAAGGTCTACGGCGCGACTGTCGCCGTAGACGAGGTCTCGTTTGAGGTCCGCGAAGGCGAGATCTTTGGCATGGTCGGCCCGAACGGGGCCGGCAAGACCACCACCATCGAATGCCTGGAAGGCCTGCGCAAACCGGATCGGGGACTGGTCCGCGTCCTGGGTGTGGACCCACAGCGCGAAGGCCAGATCCTGCGGGAACGGACCGGGATGCAGCTGCAGGAGTCCAACCTACCGGAGCGGATGCGCGTCTGGGAGGCGCTAGACCTATATGCCTCGTTCTACCCCAAAGCGGCCGATTGGAAGGAGCTGCTCTCCCAGCTGGGGCTGGAGGAGAAACGCAATGCGCCCTTCTCGAAGCTGTCCGGGGGGCAGAAGCAGCGCCTGTTCATCGCCCTCGCACTCCTTCCGGATCCACAGCTGATCTTCCTGGACGAACTGACTACCGGCCTGGACCCACAAGCCCGCCACGCCACCTGGGACCTGGTGCGCGAGGTGCGTGACAAGGGCAAGACGGTCCTGCTGACCACCCATTTCATGGAAGAGGCCGAGCGCCTATGCGATCGGGTGGCCATCCTCGACCACGGGCGCATCGTAGCGCTGGACACTCCGGCCGCCCTGATCCGGGGCCTGGGGGCGGAAGAACGTGTCGTCTTCAGCCTGGACGGGACTCTGCCGGCAGGCTTCAAAGAAGCCCTCTCCGGTGAGGTCCGGCTCGAGGTCCGGGGAGGGCAGGTGACTGTCCACGGGAAGAGCGGCCGCAAGGTCTCGCTGGTGAGCGAGGTG